>JAHELX010000308.1 GCA_024643945.1 Anaerolineales bacterium | reverse complement strand
CAACGGCATATGACCTATGAAACCTTCCTGGAAAGGACGCCCGGGAGGGGACGCAAGAAGGTCAAACCGATCGATAATCTGATGAAGCAATCCAGAGAGCTAGGGAATACGGGAACCCTCGATAAGTGGCGCACTTGGACTGATGCGCTGATTGGCGCCTGTACTACCTATCTGGCCTATCCAGATAAGGCAGCCACGCGTAAACCCGGTGTTCGGGAGCTGCTGGTACAAGTACAAGAAGAGAAGGGGTTCATCGACCTCATGTGGGCTACCCAGGGAACAGCAAGCCCGAAGCTCAAGCTCAAAGGGCTGATGCGCCTTCAGGAGGTGGAGTACCGGGCACTGAGCGACGATGCTAGGGCAGCCCTCGCAAACGTATTCCACCGCGAGTTGGGCAGCGCAGCGGATGCCTTGAAAGGTACGCCAGCCGAGCGGGAGATGATCGAAGAAGACCTGGACAGGCTGCAGACGTTGGCGGCAGACCCTCGTACGCCTCCCATTGTCCGCAACGTTATCGCCGAGATCCTGGCCAACGTCCCCCAGACTCACTTGAGTTTCGGTATGCCAATGGGCGCACTTACTACCCCAGCAGAACGAGCAAGAGGCTTTACAGAGCAATACTCAGTCGTAGTCCTCGGGTCCCAGATGTCGGGCGCCCCTGGGCGCATGGCCGAGTTAGGGCACGAACTCACGCACATCGCCGTGAGCGCGACCTTCGGGAACGAGCCAGCCCTCTCGATTGTCCGGACTGCAACCGAGGACCAGATGCGCGCGCTGCGTGACAGCCGGTACTTAGAAGTCCGGATACTGGAGATGTACAACAAGCAGGATCTCACGCTGACACCGATGCAGAAGGCTCTGATCAAGGAAAAAGTGGAGTACACTCTAGAAAGCAAGCTGGACACATACGCCAAACGCTTCAAAAGCCTCGGGTTCATTGATGAAGCGAGGAAAAACCAATTGGTGGACATAGCCTCTCGCATCCCCAACAATAGCCTCCTCATAGAGTATGACTCGATAATTAATCAATTGCTGATCTTCCTGGAGGCCGGCGGGGCCGCACGGAACGGCCCATGCTATGGCATACTCAAGCGGCTCGCCCAGGAGGCGTACGACCGCCGGCAGGCTGCCCGGGCAGCGGCAGCAGCCCCACCCGGGCCAGCTCCAGCCCCACCCGGGCCAGCTCCGGCGCCACCTGGGCCGGCAGTAGCGCCACCCGGGCCGGCAGCAGTGCCAGCCAGAGTAACAAACCTGCAGCTCAACGCTGACGCTGCAGTCACGGATGGTCATGGGATGGAAGTTGCATTGACCATTGATGCCGGTGCGAACCCGCCCCAGAACTTTCCTGCGTACACGATATACGGGGCCGGCATCGAGTACTGGGAAAGTGTCGAGAAAGACTACGAATTCGAGGAAGCGGATGCCACTAAGGTTGAGGGGAAAAAAGAGAACAGGGAAGGGGAGGGTATCAAGCAGTGGAATGACGTCTATGCCCTGCATTCGAACTCGCCGACCTGGACAAAGACCAAGACAGGCGGCAAGTCCCTGGGGGAGGCGATGAGAGAGGCGCAGGCGCATACCCTCACCGGAACGCAGACAGCCAAATTCTATGACGTGCCCGCCTACAGGGGCAGACTCAACCGCTACGGGAAGCGAACCACGAAGTTCAGGATCGTCGGCAAAGACCTCCATGGAACGCACCGGGAAATCCACGCAGTGCAGGCGATCACGCTGGGCGGCCAAGCTCAGGCGACCGGCAGGTTCTATGCAGATTCGGAAGGCCATCGATTGACGGAGGGAATCGCTGCCGACGTTCCCCACGCTGTCACGCCGGAGGCACTGGAGAGTGGTATTCCAAAAGTAGACAGGCTGGCATTGTCCACCTTTGTCCGCATGATCAGAGCGAACCAGGCCGAGCGCTTTGAGAACTGGGAGTTGTTTGGGCTCAGCTTGGCGCTCATAGGCGAGTGGGACACGATGACGGAGCCAGAGAAGGATGCGGCATACTCTGGTATGGCCAAGGCCGGCAAGGATCCTGGTGGTGCCATCGCCGGGCTCAACTGCGTCCCGTATCCGCAGCCCGGCCTGGAGTACAAGCAGTATTCCCTCGGAGGGTCCGCTTTGCTGGTTGCCGTCGTCCAAGGTGGGAGAATCCTCAAAATGTACCATACCGACGGTAAATCGAAAGAGGCTATGGCCTGGTACTTTTGGCCGGCAAAGCCGCAACGTAAGGACATAGGAAAAGTTAGGGTCCGGTCATTTACAGAGATACCGATCGAATTCGTGGCACGGCTATAGATGGGCGTGATTCTCGTCTTAGTGGCCAGCTTTTTCGAACAGGACGACTGGTCTTTCATGCATTTTGCGGGGCAGTCGGTCCTTTAGATGCGATTCCAGGGTCAAAACGGCCAGTGGACCTGCTTCGCCCAGGTCAGGGAAGAGCAGTCGCAGTTTGTCTTCTACTCGGTTTGTCCGGTGAATGCGTCGGAGGACAAGCGCCTGGCCGTGGCCGAGTTCCTGCCGCGCGCCAACTGGGGTAGAAGCCGGGTAGACACGCCGTCGCTCAAGTAATTGGGAGGCAACCATAAAGGGGCAGTATCAGCACGCAGAGCGGAAGTATAAAGCGACATAGATTTCAGAATTGTAGGGTTGCTATGATTGACGAACTAGACGAAGTCTTACACCAGTTACTCATCCGCGAAATACCCATCAAGAACGGCGAGGTGGATATCAAGTTCGAACAGCCCAAGCGGGAATGGTCGTCGCGGCTCAGCCGGCCTACGCTGAACCTCTTCCTGTACGACGTGCGCGAGAACAGTAAGCTGCGCCAGGCCCAGCCCATGTGGCACATTGAGCGCAACGAAGATGGCACTGCCACCCGGCGGCTCAAGCCGGTCAGGGTGGACTTACATTATTTGATCACCGCCTGGACCTCCGATCCTGAAGATGAACATCGCCTGTTGGCCAGTACCTTGTTAGCCCTCTTTCGCAACCCCAATTTACCGGAGGAGCTGTTGCCCGAGAGCTTTGAGAACCAACCGGCGCCGGTCTCGGTCATGGCGGCTCAGGAAGACGAATTGCAGAACCCGGCTGACGTCTGGAGCGCGCTGGATAATGAGATGCGACCGGCGATCACCTGCGTCGTGACCCTGGCTCTCGATCCGTACCATCCCATCACCGGCCCCATCGTGCGCACACGCGAACTGCGCATGGGGCAGGCGACGGCGCCGCTCTCTCAGCAGTTGGACGGGGCGACCGAACCGGATATCTTCTGGACCATCGGCGGCAGGCTGCGTAGCGACGCGCCGCTGGAAAAGGCGCGCCTGACCCTGGTCGAGCGAGGGCTGGACGTGCCCCTCCAGCTCGAAGCTGGCGAGCAGACCGGAGCCAGATTCAGCATCGGCCGCCTTGAGGCCGGCGATTACACCCTGGAGGTCGCCGTCGACGGCGGCCAGCCACGACGCTACAAGATCAGCGTGCCGTCGCCGGATTATGACCTTGAGGTGTGAGGTGAAGCGTGGAGCGTGGAGCGTGAAGCGTAAAACGTGAAACGTGAAACGTAAAACGTAATGCGTAACCCATAGGTCCCCTTACGGGGAAACGTAACACTTCTACGTTTCGCGTTTTACGCATTACGCTTCACGTCACCGGTTAAGGAGGTGAAGAAAAGAAAGCAACCAAACTATCTATTGGACTTTTCCTTCGTGGGTCAATTACACAAAGCGTAATGCTAAGTACTACATAACATACCATTCGAACCCTGCTATTAAGGAGGTAATGAAATGCCTGAGTACCTATCACCAGGGGTCTACGTAGAAGAAGTAGACCGCGGCCCCAAGCCGATCGAAGGGGTCGGCACGGCTATGGCCGCTTTCGTCGGTTTCACCGAAAAAGCGGAACTCGTGCGGCAGGTTGATGGCGAAGTCATCACCGAGGACGTGCTCAACCGGCCGCTGTTAGTCACCAACTGGAGCCAGTACGTCGAGCGCTTTGGCAGCTTCGCGGAGGGCGCCTATCTACCTCACGCCGTCTATGGCTATTTCAACAATGGGGGCGGGCGCTGCTATGTAATCAGTGTCAAGACCATCGGCAAGGCCCAGGCGGCGCTGCTGGGCAGCGATGGCAAACCCCACCTGATTGTCAGGTCCAAGCAAGCCGGCTATGACGGCCTGCGCCTGCGGGTCAAGGTCGATGCGCCCGAGCTCCCGGCGCCGGCTGCGCCCAAGGCTGGAAAGGACGCCAAGGGCAAAGAAGACGAAGAGAAGAAAGAAGAAAAGCCGGCTGCAGCCTCGAGTCCGAACCCTCCCTTCACCATCACCGTCGAACGCCAGGGGGTGACCGGCGCCTGGCAGGTCAAGGAAGTGCTGCCCGACGTAACCCTGACGGAGATGAAGGAAGAAGACGGTACCAAAAAGGTTCAGGTAGTCTACAAAGACAACAAAGCCTCCCAGTGGATTGAGTTCGTGCTCCCCGACTCAGCTCCCCTGGCCAAGGTGTGGCCAACCACGCAGCAGCAATCTCTGAATATAGAGCCCAAGCAATTGGCGCCACCCAGTTCGCAGGATTTCCGGGGAGACGTGACCGAGCGGACGGGCGTGGAGGGGTTGGAAGCCCTCGACGACGTGACTATGGTATGTGTGCCAGACCTGATGACCACCGCGCCCGACGAAAAGCTTAACCTGGATATGGTCAAGGCGGTGCAGACCATGATGATCGCCCACTGCGAGCGACTGGGAGACCGGGTGGCGATCCTGGACCCGCCGCCTGACATGACGCCGCAGGAGATCAAGAAATGGCGCATGGACACGGCCGGCTATGATTCCAGCTACGCCGCGCTCTACTATCCCTGGATTCAGGTGGACGATCCGGTCCAGAACCGCCCCATCCATGTCCCCCCGTCGGGACACATAGCCGGCATCTGGGCGCGCAACGACAACACACGCGGTGTGCATAAGGCCCCGGCCAACGAGATCGTGCGGGGCGCCGTCGGCCTGGCCTACAACACCACCAAGGGCGAGCAGGATACGCTCAACCCGAACGGCATCAACTGCATCCGCGCCTTCCCCGGGCGGGGCATCCGGGTCTGGGGGGCGCGCACCCTGTCCAGTGATCCCGCCTGGCGCTACATCAGCGTGCGCCGCTTGTTCAACTTCGTCGAAAAGTCGATCGAGAACGGAACCCAGTGGGTGGTCTTTGAGCCTAACGACCACAAGCTATGGGCCAGGGTCCGGCGAGACGTAGGCGCCTTCTTGCGCGTGGTCTGGCAAGAGGGGGCGCTGTTTGGGCTGAGCCCGAGCGAGGCTTTCTACGTCAAGTGCGACGAGGAACTCAACCCACCTGAGATACGGGATATGGGGCGCTTGATCGTCGAGATCGGCTTGTGCCCGGTCAAACCGGCCGAGTTTGTCATCTTCCGTATCAGCCAGTGGGCCGGCCCCAGCGCCGAGTAGCCCCAGCTCAACCTAGAGCGTAAAACATAAGAACGTAAACCAAGGAAATAAGGAGGTAACCTATTATGGCCAGCAAGTCTGGACGGGAGTCGGATCCCCTCATTGGCTTTAATTTCAGACTTGAGATCGAGGGCAAGCTAGCCGGCTATTTCACCGAGGTTAGCGGCGTCGGCTCGGAAAATGAGATCGTCGAGCACAAGATCGTCAATGACAAAGGACAAGAAATTGTCCAGAAGATTCCGGGCCGTTTGAAGTGGCAGGACGTTACCCTCAAACGCGGCATCACGGATAAGATGGACATCTGGGAATGGCGCAAGCTGGTGGAAGAGGGCAAGATGAAAGATGCCCGCACCAACTGCTCCATCATCATGATGGACCGCAACTACGAAGATGTGGCCCGTTGGAACTTTGTGAACGCCTGGCCTTCAAAGGTCACCGGCCCCAGCGTCAAATCGGACAGCAACGAGTTCGGCGTAGAAGAAGTAACCCTTATCCATGAAGGTATGGTGCGTGAGACGTAGGTCTTGCTCTGAACAGTTCGACCTTGCTCACCGTAGAATTCGTCGCAAGCCTGGAGATAAGCCATGACCTTACAGACCGAGTTTGAGTTCACCTTGCCGCGCGGGTACGTGGACCAGGATGGTAACCTGCAGCGGCACGGCACCATGCGCCTGGCAACCGCCATGGACGAGATCGCACCCCTGCGCGATCCGAGGGTGCGGGGCAATCAGGCCTACCTGGTGATCATCCTGCTCTCGCGGGTGATCACCAGGCTGGGCAACCTGCCTTACATCAACACCGGCGTGATCGAAAATCTCTTCGCCGCCGACCTGGCCTATCTCCAGGCGCTCTATCGCCGCATCAACGAAGAGGGACAGACCACCATCCCGGTCACCTGCCCCGAATGCCAGGCGAATTTCGAGGTGGATTTGGCCGACCTGGGGGGGGAATCGTAGGCTACCCCCTCGACCGTCTGTACGAGGAGGTAGCCTACATCGCCTATCACTTCCATTGGCCACTACCTGAGCTCCTGGCTCTGGAACACGCTGAACGCCAGAGCTGGGTCAAGGAAATCGCCAAAATCAATCGTAAGCTTGGAGAGGCAGCTCAAGAGTGATGTTACCGCCTCATAACCAACCCGGCAGCGCAGGCAAGCCCAGCGCACCTCAGGAAGAGCCGGAGGATCAACAGATAGACTTGCAAGCCCTGGCCGACAAAGTGTACAAGCTGCTCCAGCGGGAGTTGGCAGTGGAGCGAGAGCGGCTGGGATGGAAGAGGCGCTGGTAAGGAGGAGTTTATGACCCTGGTTGATCCTGTGTCAGTGTTTAAATTCGGTGTCGAGATCGAAGGCATCATCAAGGGCTGGTTCACAGAATGTGCCGGACTGAGCGTCAAGCGCAATACCATACCGCATAAAGAAGGCGGCGTCAACGACTACGTGCATAAGCTGCCGGATCGCGTGGAGCAATCGGATATCACGCTCAAGCGGGGTGTGGCTGGCAGCGAATTGTGGGACTGGTTCCAGGAAGGGTTATACGACGGTAAGGTAAAACGCTGCAACGTCTCCATTATCCTGTACAGCAACGACCGGACGCAGGCTAAACGCTGGAATCTGAGGAATGCCTATCCGATTGAGTGGACGGGTCCCGATCTCAAAACTGATAGCAACCAGGTGGCTATCGAAACCCTGAAAATCGTCCACCATGGGCTGGAAATGACAGGTTGGACGGTTGTATAAGTGGTACCCTGTCAACCTTCGCAAGGATAGCTAAGTAGTTACGTCCTGAGGGGAAATGAGCACAGATCGCGAAGCGCGCCGTATGACAAATGACCAACCGGCCCAGGGGGAGCCAGAGGGAGCGGTCCATATCGCCCGTTCCATAACCGCGAA
>JAHELX010000307.1 GCA_024643945.1 Anaerolineales bacterium | reverse complement strand
CTGCGAGAAGCCGAGACTTATCGCCTGCTGCGCCAGGCCAGAATACACCGGCCAGGCTGGTCGTCCCGCCAGATCTGCTGGCTGTTGTCTCGCCTGGGGCACGTGCTGGTGATCTTGGGCCGGCGATTGGAGCGCTACGAGGGATCATCGGCCGCTTCATCGGGGAATCATCCAGGGCCGGCGAAACACTGCCCGGTTGAGGGTTAGCCGGCGTTATCGCCCCGTATCCCGGCTACACTCGGGCTGAAGACGTTCCGATGTCGAAATCGGCATGCATGCCGGGAATGACCGTCACGGTCCGTGCTGCTTTCTCGCCAGGCGTGCTGAACCAGAGATACAGCAAGTCCCGCACCGGATTATACACGATTTTCATCACATAGTCCGAGAATTATGTGCTTGCCCATCTGTTCTATTGCGATTCGCCGTCATGCCAGAACACGGATTGGCAGGATGTAACGGATTTTTGGCCAGTAATTGGCGAATCCGTTACATCCTGCGCATCCGTTGTTCTTATACTACCCGCGTGCGTTGGGTATAATCCCGGTGGCAAATAGGAGGCAAAATCACAGATCTCTTCAAGCACCAGGTTACTGATCACCAGCTCTATCTTCCCCCGAATGCCTTGGCGGATAATCTCACGTGAGGCTCCGGTCGAGGAATAACTGGCGGCAATCAGCACGCTGGAGTCGATGAAGACACGCATCATCCCTCGGCCTCAGGCCCATATTCTTCTTCTACCAGCTTGCCGCGAATTTCGCGTCCGGACTCCATGAGTTCCTCCAGGGTCAGTCCTTTCTCCCTGAGGATTCGCCCTACCTGGTCTAGTGCCTCGGAGGCAATCACTTCCTGGGGGCTGAGTAACACGCCCTGCTCGGTCTCAACAAAGGCGACCAGATCGCCCTTCTTTAGTCCCAGCTTCTTGCGGATCTCGGCGGGAATGGTGACCTGACCTTTTTCCTGGACCACAGATAGTTTCAAAGCAGCCATTGTCATATACTCCTGAAGTCATACACTCATATATTCTGGAATCATTGTAAGCCACCGAGGGTTATTTGTCAAAGGTCAATGACTCAAATCTTAGTCAGTATAGGGTCCTGGGTGCTGTACGTCTTGGGGCTCGACTACCACGGCCTGTCCAAAGAGGGCGATGACAGGCACTATGTCGAGTCGTGTCTCGGCGTGAACAACGCGAAATCGGCTTGATGGCCCATTACCGCTATTGGACGAAAGATAGTATAATCTGCTTGTGCCAGTTAGTACTACAACTGTATTTCACTTACGGCGAGTAACTTTGCACAAGTTGGACAGTCATCCTGAGCTTCTCGAAGGATGTGACGGCGCTGCGCAATCCGCACCCTTCGACAGATTCAGGGTACTTCGGCTAAGCAAGTACGGTTGTAGTATTAGAAGTGACGGCATTGACATCAGTACAGATGATGGGATTAATCAAACCCCAGCAATTGTGTAGTAGAATCAAGCGCTAATGAGGAAGCGACTATGGCCGTTGATGAGACAAAGATGGAGCCGAAGCCAACTCCGGCACGATCTCCCTACAAACAGCCTGCTTTGGAGGAGATTGTGCAAGCACTGCGCGATGAGTTGCCTGAGTTGCGTCAGCACTACGGGGTGCGTTCCCTGGGGGTTTTCGGATCCTACGTGCGCGGCGAGCAAGAGCGCGGAAGCGACCTGGATATTCTGGTCGAGTTTGACCGCGTCCCTACACTCTTCGAGTTCGTGCGCCTGGAGCGTCACCTCAGCCAACAACTGGGGGTTCCGGTAGACCTGGTCATGAAAACGGCGCTAAAGCCGGCCATCGGGCGCTACATCCTGGAAGAAGTTGTGGCAGTATGAGCGCTCGACGCGACTACACAGATTCTCTACGAGATATTCTGGAGTATGCCGATAAGGCCGAACGTTTTGTGGTAGGCATCGACTTCCGGGCTTTCCAAAGCAATGAAGAAAAGACGCTGGCGGTAATCCGGGCGTTAGAAGTTATCGGCGAGGCTGCCCGACACATACCTGGGCCGCTTAGAGCGCAATACCCTGACGTGCCCTGGGAAGATATGGTCGGGATGCGGAGCAAACTCATCCACGACTACTTTGGGGTGGATCTGAAGGTAGTGTGGCGCACTCTGACAGAAGATATTCCCCCGTTGCGCGCTGCTGTGGCGCGGATGCTCGCCGACATCTCAAACAAGTAGTGCTTATCTCCAGCCCGAGTGCTGGCCCGATAACGTCCGGGCCGACTCTCAATCCCCCGGCCTTCTCCGAACATGCCTACGAGTTCCCAGGCTGCCCCACCCCCTGGGCGTCACTAGCCTTTCCAAACGGGTGCATTGACACTATGAATTCACATCCCCAGTCGAACATCTCAGGCTCCTTTCCGCACGACCGCTGACAGAAGGTCCAACAACTCACGGGGAGCATCGCCCTTGCCGACAAAGGCATCGGCCCCGGCGGCCAGAGCCTCGCCTTGATATTCGGGGTACATGGACAGCAAGATGACCTTGACCTGGGGCCAGAGTGCCTTGATCTGCACAGTGGCCGTCAGGCCATCGATCTCGGGCATGCGCACGTCCATCAGTACCACATCGGGCTGGAGCTCGCCTGCCAACTGCACCGCCTCCCGGCCGTTGCTTGCCTCGTGCATTTCGCCTACCCGGGACCAGGTGGTCAGCAATGCCTTCAAGCTCTTGCGAGCGCGCGGTTGATCGTCTACGATGAGGATTCGGATTGTTTCAGTCATTGGCACCCTGTGCTCCCGGGAGCGAAGCCAGTGTCGCTGTCTCCCGTTCACTCCACATCAGAAAGGTCTATCCTCTGGCTTGAGCACGTCGGTCACCCTGTCGTCGCGTTGGAACATCTTGTGGCGGTTCAGCAAGACGATGATTACGGCAGCAATGGCGAACATCAGGTTGTCCCAGGGTTGGGCATCGGGCCAAGCGGGGTTCATCATCTGGAAGTGATACAAGACAGCGAATAGAAGGCTGCCCCGAGCAGCGTTGAACATGGGCGTCAGTATGACGGAGATGGCCACGACACCGATGAAGTAGGGCCCAAAGGACCAGGCGCTCTGGGGCGTCCCGCTGAGAAGGAAAGCGGGGATGTGCCAGGCACCCCAGATGACGCCGAGGATCAAGCCTGCCCAAAACGGAGCGAATCTGCGCTGCAGCAGAGGCAGGGCGAGTCCCCGCCAGCCGAACTCCTCGATGGGGCCGATGAACAAGGCGACCGCCATTGCCGGAAGCACCTGATACCAGGGGGAGAAGGGAAATGGGTCGCTAATGGAACCCTTTATGGCGGCACCCGCATAGAAAAGCACGGGAATGCCCAGGATGAGGAACAGCCACCAAAGAAGGGGGGCGCGCCATAGCGTCAGGCGTCGAAAGAAGCTGCCCAAACCGCCAAGTCCGTAATGGCGCCAAACCAGGAACACGCCAACAAAGCCAGGGGAATACACAGCAAGGATGAAAAGCGGGTTGGTCATGCTCATCTCGCCAACGACAGCGACGATCTGGTCGTAGAACGCGATGAGCAGCGCAGCGATACCCCAGGTCAAGCCAAAGGAAAGTGCCAGGAAAGGGACGAGTGTTTTCGTTGGTATCATAGTTCCTCTCGGAGAGCGGAGAGGTTTGTAAACGGTACTTGCATGCATGACAATCCTCCAATTCTTTAGCTATGAAATGGTTCATTACTTTCACTGAACGATAGGCAGCTCAACTAACGATGGATGGCCGGTATCCCGTAGCAGCTGCAGCGTCGGCGCGGGTGTGAGGATGGGTGTATCAAAGTTTCCGGCGTCGGCAAAGGCGATCGTGATGCGGATGCGGCTGCCTGAATGGAACTGGTACGAAGTGGGCAGCAGGGAGAAGACCAGCTCAATCGGGTTCCCGGCCGGGACAGGTTCCTGGTCACTCTGGTAATGGGAATGGTATGGAAGCCCTAGATTATTGAACGGCGCCTGGCTCAGCTTGCGGTGCGACGCCCGCAGGTCTCCTTCAGTGACGTAGATGGACTTACCCTGGTTATCCACTTCTTCCAGGTAGACAAAGACATCCAGGTCCGGCGCATCCGTGATGAGCCATAGGTGCATCACTGGATGCCCGGTGACCTGCACGCCGGATTCCAGTGGCGGCGTGGTGTAAGTTAATGCTTTGGCGTCGTGCGTGCGCAGGTCAGGATAGCTATGCGCCTCCTCGATGGCTCCCCAACGGGACTTGGTGCCGGTCGTCGCCGAGTAATCCACCGTGTAGGCATCCGAGCTGGAGGTGATAACCGGAGGCGCCTTGCCCAGTCCACCATCGTTGACCGACGCGATGGTCCCACTCTTGCCCGGGCCGAGATAGTAAGGGGTCGGTTCCTGGGTCTCCAACGGCCACTGGTCAGATGACTGCCATGTGCCTTTCTTCGGCTCGTCCTGGACATAGTAGTGGATGGGTGCCTCGTCCATGATGCCGTTATCGATGCCTTTGAGCCAGTAGTCGAACCAGCGCAGCGCTTCGATCCCGTAATCCAGGTCATACTGGTTTGCGCTTACCGCACTGTGATCCGTAGGACGGATGGTCAGCCGCTTGGGCACATTGAGGTTGTTATACCAATAGAACGTGTCCGCTGTAAAGACGTCGTACCAGCCCACAGTCATATATACTGCTGTGCTCGATTGGTTGATGCGCTCGATAAAGGGATAAAGATCCATTATCTGCCAGTAATTTATCCCATCCGCGCTCGTGCTGTCGCGGAATGGGTAAAGCTTGGCCATCTCAGATGCGTTCGACAGACCCGTTTCACTATTGCGTTCTTGCATCGCCTCGGCCAGTAGCACGCCGTCCGGATCGCTATCGACGGGCGTAGCCAGGTCATCCAGTAGGGGAACAAGTTCACCATAGAGGGAGGCGAAAGCCGTATTGAACACACCGCCCGGATATTCAACCGCCTCATAGAGTTCTATATCACTGGCGGCAGGCAGGATGGCTTTGAGGTGCGAGTTGCCCGCGGCAGCGGCTGCAAACTGAACCATAGCCTGCTGGGAGTCGCCGTACATGCCGACGTTTCCATCTGACCAGGGCTGGGAGGCGATCCAGTCGATGATCTCGTCCTGGAAACTGGCCGCTGTCTCCATGCTGCCCGGCGTAGGCGATCTGAACGATGCCCCCGTGCCGGGTCGGTCGACCGAAACGATGATATAACCGTGTTTTACCACATCACCTAACCAGCGGTCCCGAAAGAGCGGGTCCAGGAGGCGGCCGCGATCGCCGGCCAGCAGGTAACGAATGCGGAGCATGATCTGGGTAGGCCAATCTACGAAGTCACCAACAATCAACTTGTTGTTTTTATCAAAGATCGTCCAGGTGCGTCCATAGGGGGTATATTTGAAAAGCACCGGTAGCGCCTGGCTTGCGGGAACACCTTTTTTGGTCGGGATGATCACGTCATAGGCCAGACGCGTCCCGTCGGACAACGTAAGGTAATCCGAAGTACGCTGAGTGCCGTCATAAACGGGCTCTGCATAGCCCTGGTATTTGCCGAATTCTGAAATCATGGTGTTGTGAGTCTTCCTCTGGCCGATGAAGATCACTACGACGAGCAACAGCATGGCTGCAAGCAAAGGTATAGTTACTTTCAAAACCTTGGTCCTCATTTCAATCTCCATGATTTCCTTCAGGTGTGCTTTCATTTCAACCTCCTTCGGGATAGTCGGTACGGTCGGGGGAACGATAGTTCGCTGTTACTTTGCGCCAGTCTTTCATCTTGGCCTCCTCAGCTCTGGCAGATTTTGCTGATCCGCTTGGCCATGGCCATGATCGTCAGAATGGGCGGGTTGCCTAAGGATTTGGGCAGCAGGCTGGCATCGGCCACATAGAGGTTTTCGGGGAGCCGGTCAGAATGGAAGCTCGAGGCCTCCTTTTCGGTGAGCGGCAGCATCCCTCCCGGATGGCCGGCGATCACGGTCCCCAGGAACATATCTTCATCGCAGGCGCCGAAACGGCGCAGGATCTCCTTGCAGATCACCACGCCCTCGTCCAACCTGCGCCGGTCTTGGTCCGTGAGGGTCTTATCCACCCCCTGGCTCGAAATGCTTCCGAGTCCATCATCCGCCAGCTTGATCATGATCGATACGATATCGCCGGCGTGCAGCCGCCAATCCTGATTGAAAAGGAAACTCAGGTGATCGAAGTAAGGGGACAGGATGATGTGTTCCTGGATGGAAACGAACGGCATGGTGATATCTTTGTGCTGCATGCTTTTGGGCGACCTGGCCGCCACACAAAGGACCGGGTCGACGAACAGGCGTGGCTCACAGGGGATACCCGAATTATCCAGGATGACCGGGGTCCCCAGCCCCCCGGCAGCCAGCACCACCAGGTCGGCCGTGAAGAAATGGTGAGTCCAGCCATTTTTCGCCCGCACGCCGGTCGCGTGCCCGCCCTCGATCACCACGCTCTCCACATGACAGTCGGTGATCACCTGCGCCCCTTTCTCCTGGGCAACCTTCAGGAACCGCCGGCTGTCCCACTTGACCCCGTTGGGGCAGCCCAACTGGCAGCGACCGCAGTGCAGGCAGCGCTCGTACTCCCCCATCTTGGGCATCGGCTGCGGCTCCAGGCCCAGCTCCTGGAAGATCGCGAACAGCCGCCGGGTGACCTTGTGCCATTTCTTCTGGTGCGCGGTGGTCACCGGGACCTCGCGGAAGACTTCTTCGAACTCAGCGTCTAAGTCGATCCCCAGGGCCTTCAGATCCCGATCCATGCGCAGGGCGTTCCCGGTGCAGATGGTGGTCGTCCCTCCCAGCCCGATGCCGTTCACCAGGATCATCTCGTCGGTCGCCCGCCGGATCTTGAACGCCGGGATGACGAACTGGATCTCGCGTTCGTCGAAGAACAGGCCGAACTGCCTCAGCTTTTCCAGCCCTTCCAATTCCATTCCAAAAGGCTTGAATTCTTTGCCAGCTTCCAGCACCGTCACCTCATAATGACCCTGGAGCTCCTTCGCCGCGGTCGCACCGCCAGCCCCACTGCCGACCACGATGGCTTTTTTCATCTATTCCCATCCTTCCTTAACTGTAATTTCGCCCTGCAGCACTCCCTGCCCTCCGTAAGCCGCTCCGAGAACGCCAGCCTGCCGCCTCCCGATAGACCCGAGAAGACTCCGTCGTCCAGGGCGGAGATCAGGTCGCATACCGGGCCGGAATAGAACTGGCTGAAGTAACAGCGTTTCACAGTCACATCGCCCTGGGTATCACCCTGGATTTCGACCCCGATCGCCCGGTAGAGGATCTGCCCAAGCTCCATCACCTCCTCCATCGTATCGGCACCGAACCATTTGTGGAGTTTCCAGCCCAAGGGATAAGCGTTCTCGT
>JAHELX010000306.1 GCA_024643945.1 Anaerolineales bacterium | reverse complement strand
CTTTCGCCTGGCCTACCTGCTGCTGGGGGACGCGGACGATGCCGAGGACGCGGCCCAGGAGGCCTTTATCCGCGCCTTCCAGACATTGAACCGCTTTGACCCGAGCCGTCCCTTGCGCCCCTGGCTGCTGCGTATCACCGCCAACCTGGCCCATAACCGGCGCCGAACAATCGGCCGCTACCTGGCTGCTCTGCAACGGCTGGTTCAGGCTGCTCCCGAACCGGTGACAGTGGCCAATGTGCCGGGTGAGCATGTGCACCAGCAGGAAGAGGCTCAGGCTCTCTGGCAGGCGGTGCGCCACCTGAACCGGGCCGACCAGGAGGTCATTTATTTGCGCTATTTCTTGGAGCTATCGGTGGCGGAGACGGCTCAGGCGCTGGGGGTGGCGCCGGGCACCGTCAAATCGCGACTGAGTCGAGCGTTGGACCGGCTGCGCGGGGTGGTCGAACGGGAGTTTCCGGGACTATGGAAGGAACGTGTCGCATGAGCAGGTGGTTATTGAGCCGCGCCGGCGGCCCAGCTCCAAATGAACATTGGGAGGCCAGGCTGCAAGCCATGGCCCGAACTTTCCCTTATCCACCAACCCCTGACATTGCCGGGGGTGTGCGCAGCCGGCTGGATGCCAAAGCAGAGCGACCCGCGAGGCTTCGCCCACGGCTGGCCTGGGCCGTGATCGCTGTATTGCTCATCCTGGGCGGGTTGCTGGCCGTGCCCCAGGTGCGGGCGGCGGTGGTGCAATTCCTGCAGATCGGCGCCATCCGCATCTTCCTGACTGAGCCGACCCCAACTGTGACACCTAGCGTGACCCCATCTCCCGCGCCACTCCTGACGGCGGCTGCCACCTCCTCCTCTACCACGACTGAAGAGCCGCCGACGGCCACGCCCCGCCCTACACCTACGCCGCTCTCCTCAGTTCTGGACCTGGCCGGGGAGACCACGCTGGCCGAGGCGCAGGCCCAGGTAGACTTTCCCATCCGTCTCCCCACCTACCCACCCGATCTGGGGCCTCCCGACCGGGTCTTCCTTCAGGATCTGGGCGGGCCGGTGGTAGTGTTGGCCTGGCTGGATCCTGACCAGCCTGACCGGGTGCGACTCAGCTTGCACCAACTGGGGCCGGGTACCTTTGGCCAAAAGCTCCAGCCGCCAGTCATCCAGGAGACAACAGTTCACGGGCAACCAGCCCTATGGACAGAGGGACCCTACCTGTTGCAATTCCAGCGTGGCGGTCAGGTGGTTTACGAGGGCCAGTTGCTGGTGACAGGACACGTCCTGGTCTGGGTTGAGGAGGACATCACCTACCGGTTAGAAACCGATTTGTCACTGGAAGAAGCGGTGCAGATCGCAGAATCGCTGCAGTAGGGGCAACTCTCGCAGTTGCCCGGAGGCAGGCTCACGACCTGCTCTTACGAGTTGTCAACTCTTTAAGACTTGATCACGTGCTTCGTTACGCTATGCGAGACTCCTGGTCGGCGTAGGATCCCATGTCATTTCGAGCAATAGCGAGAAATCCCTGAGGCCATACTCTGCCAAGCGATATTGGGTGTAAGAGAGTCACGCGCCGATGTCAAGAGAATGACACAATCATCGTCCAGCGATCTGCCTTTTTATGGGAGCCCATAGGGATTTCTCCCCGCTGCGCGGGTCGAAATGACATGCCAAGGGGTAGGGTGTCGAAATGACATGCCAAGGGGTAGGGCGTCGATGTGTGGCCGGACTTATCCCCGTTACATGTACCTGGCACCGGGCGGCGGAGCCGTTTACGCCTTTTGCACACCCAACACCATAGGGGCACCGTGGGTACAAATAACGAGGCTGAACCAGGACGAGGGGCAACGGATCACCCCCTCCCAGCCATGGGGAATCAGGCCGCCTGGGGCAACGGAATGGCCCTTTCGCCCGATGGCTCGCGCCCCTACGTGGTCGACTCCAAGTTCGGCGTCAACAACTCGCCCTCAGTTGCGGTATTGCCAGAAACAGGCGGTGCCAGATGGCCGTCTCCTGCGCTCACGCTAGCCGGCGCAGCCGGGATCCTGGTTGGCGTTGCCATCCACTCCCGCCAGAAGCTCAGGCGGCAGCCATCCGCCAGTCGATGATCGATGGAAACTAATGAGGAGAATGGACATTCGATAATGAAAAAGATGTTTGCAGTTCTCGGCATATTGATACTGGTAGCGCTCCTGTTGAGCGGTTGCGCCGGCCAGGGGCCGTCGGCACAGCCAGTCAAATCGCCACAGCCGGCCACGCAGGCCACAGCTATTGAGCCACCAGTCGCCCCCACAGCGGATATGAAGGCATTCGAACCATGCGCGGTGACCCCACCTGTCATCCAGCATCCCAGCGATACCGATGTCTTCGGGGATGGCCCCGGCGCTGAGTGGTACTGCGATCCGGACAACGGTCTGTGCGCGGTGAAGAACGGCGCCTGGCGCGCCGGTGGCATCAAGATCGGCTGGCGCAAGCCGCCAGGAGCAAGGTTCGACGTCAGTGGACGCCGTCTCGACGCCGAGGCGCCGCCACTGAAAGCCACCATACCCGATGGGTATCCTGGCACGTTCCAGGCCAGCGGCCTGACCTTCCCCACCGAAGGCTGTTGGGAGGTGGAGGCGCGCACCGATGAGACCACCTTGCGCTTTGTGGTGCAGGTCGAGCCGCCGCTTCACCCCCCCGCCGGAGGCGGCTGTGACGATCTGACCGGCGCGGTCCAGTCCAGCGACGCTATCGTCTGGGGCCTGGTGGAGCAGAGTGAGTTGGACCCGCGCGGATACGCCTGGCAAACGGTGCGCGTGCTACAGCTCTGGAAAAACCCATTTGCCCCGGATGGCGACCTGGGTGAATCGATCGAGGTGCTGCAAGATACGAACAGGGAGAGGCCTTTACGAACCGGGCAGACCTATCTGCTCTTCCTCCAATACGAACCCTGGCAAATCTTCTGCCCCGAGCGCACCCTGGCCGAAGTAGTCGGTGGGTTTGTAGATGGAGCGGTGGTAGGCCTGAGTCAGGGCGATGAAGATAAGCCCTTGTGGTCAGGAAGTACACCTGTCGATGTCTGGACGGAAATTAAAGCCATCCTGTCGTCTCTCGATGGCGCAGTTGGCACACAGCCGGGGCTTAGGTTGGTTACCCCATGAAATTCTCAGCAGCTCTCCCGGGTGTGCTGCTCCTACTGCTCACCGCCTGCGCGGTGCCGCAATTGAGCGCAGGGACAAACTCCACACCGCAGGTGCCAGTGACAGCGACACCGGCTCCCCCCGGTCTAGTACCGACCCACAGCCCGCTGCAAGCGCTCTTGCTGCCCGCCGCCAGCCCGGCCGAGCGCGAGAGGGCGAGCGACACATGGCTCTATCTATCCACCTTCCAGTCATTTAACGTCAACGTGATTGACCCGCTCAGCGGCCACACGCTCCACGAAGTTCCCACCAGCGGTGACCGTGCGGGTGTCGGGGTCGCGCCGGACGGCACCCGCCTCTACGTACTCGACGGCCTACCGGGCGAAGAGCAGCTTCGTGTCTTCGATACCAATACTTGGGATGTCGTCCACCAGGAGCCAATGGCCAGGCTGGCCAGGATGTTCATCAACCCGGTGGCGCTCTCAGGGGATGGCCGCTGGCTGTTGGTGCGCCACTACGATTACGATCGCAACCGAGTCTGGAACAGCCTGTTCGACACCCAAAAGATGCAGTTCCTGCCAGATCGTGCATGGCGATTGCCCCAATGCTCGGATGACATGCTGGCGGTCGGATTGATCGGACACCCCGGCTATCCACACCTGTACACTGTGTGCAACGGTGTTGTGGTGGCGTTAGACGCCAATACCTTGGTACCTCTGTGGCAGAAGCCGGTGCCAGCCGGTCCACATCCGGGCCTGGTACTTGGACCGGACGGCCAGCGCTTATACGGGTTGTTCCCACAAGTGTCCACGGACCACAGCCCGAATGGTTACCAATACCGTGTCTCAGAAACCGATCTGCGGCTGCTCGCCTGGGAGACGACGGGTGGACAGTTAGTCCGTGACATCCAATTGAGCCAGCAGGTATCTGTGCCCCTCGCCACGATCGGTCGCGGCGACGCTGGATACCTGGCCATCGCCCCGGACGGCGGGCGCCTGTACCTCGCCTGGGAGGACCGGCTGTGGACGCTGGCAATCGGGTCGTTGCAGGTGATCGGCGAACTGGAATTACCGGCACCGGTGGATGGTATGGTGTTGAGCGTTGACGGCCGCGAATTGTACCTGCTGCCCGCCACCAGCGGCGACCTGCGCGTACGTGGGCACGGCCTATGGACGGTTGACACGGCTGCCATGAAACTGGTACGCCGCGCGTCGGATTGGCCGCAGAATATACCCCTGTTCGCTCCCCTTTTTGTCGCTGCCCCCGCACCAGAAACACACAAGTAGGCGCAGGAAACACGACACGTTATCCTTCCCCCGATGCAAACACTCCGTAGAGCGGTGCCGGCCTCAGAAAACAATTTGGGGCCGCTGATTTGAACACATCCACGTATCGAGGTACAATGTCCAGGTCCCTACCTCTCAGCCATAAAGTGCTAAGGTGCAACCCCTGTGGGGTTGCACCTGGACTGGCTTGAGTAATTACGTCCAGTGAAAGCTATTTGAGGCGATGAACGAGTTCAGCCTGACCCAACTCTTGCGCCCTGACGTGGCCACGATGGAGCCCTACACCCCCATCTTGCCCTTCGACGTGCTGAGCGCGCAACTCGGCCGCGCCCCGGAAGACATCGTCAAGCTCGACGCCAACGAGAACCCGTACGGCCCGTCGCCTAAGGTGCGCGAGGCGCTGGCGGCCATGCCCTATCCCCACATCTACCCCGATCCCGAATCGCGTCACCTGCGCCGCGCCCTGGCCGATTACACACGTCTGCCGATGGACTACCTGCTGGCCGGCCACGGCGCCGACGAACTGATTGACCTGGTGATGCGCCTCTTCGTCGCGCCCGGGGACGCCATCCTGAATTGCCGGCCCACCTTCGGCATGTATCGCTTCGACGCCGCCGTCAACGGCGCGCGCGTCCTGTCCCTCCCCCGCCAGGCGGATTTCAGCCTGGATGTGGCGGCGATCACCGCCGCCGTCGCCCGCGAGCCACGCGTCAAGTTGCTCTTCGTCGCCTCACCCAACAACCCGGACGGCGGCCTCCTGCCGGAAGACGACCTGCGCCGCCTGCTCGACTTGCCGCTGGTCGTCGTATTGGACGAGGCTTACGTGGAATTCGCCGGGCTGGAGCACAGCCGCATCGCGTGGGTGCGCGAGCACGACAACCTGATCGTACTGCGCACATTCAGCAAGTGGGCCGGGCTGGCCGGACTGCGACTGGGTTACGGCGCCTTCCCCCCGGCGATCATCCAGCACCTGTGGAAAATCAAGCAGCCTTACAACGTGAGCGTCGCCGCCCAGGTCGCCGGGCTGGCCTCGCTGGCCGACCTGGACTATTTGCAGGCCAACGTAGCTCGCATCGTCGCCGAAAGAGAGCGGCTGCTGGAGGCGTTGAGGGCTCTTCCTTACCTGCGCCCCTACCCCAGCCAGGCCAACTTCGTTCTGTGCCGGGTGGTGCGGCGCGACGCGCGTGCCCTCAAAGAGGCGCTGGCAGCGCGCGGGATCCTGATCCGTTACTACGCCTCCCCTGGCCTGACGGATCACGTCCGCTTCAGCGTCGGCACGCCGGAGCAAACGGAGCGGTTGATGGCAGAGTTGAGGATACTGTAGTTGGTGACCAATGACGGATGACGAAGGACGAAGGATGAAGGACGAACACGCATGTCCATCCTTGCCGAATTTCTTCGTCCTTCGTCCTTCGTCGTTCGTCATTCATCCTTCATCGTTCGTCATCCGTCGCAACCTGGAATTGGAGATTGGAACTTATGACCCCACGCGAGGCGACGGTCCGCCGCAAGACAGGCGAAACTGAAATTGAGATCACGCTCAACCTGGACGGGCGGGGTCAGACCCAGGTCAGCACCGGCGTCGGCTTTCTGGACCACATGCTGAGCGCGCTGGCCCGTCACGCCCGTTTCGACCTGACCGTCCAGGCCACGGGCGACCTGCACGTGGACGAACACCACACGGTGGAAGACGTGGCTATCACCCTGGGCCAGACGCTGGGCGAGGCGCTGGGTGACCGGGCGGGCATCACCCGCATGGGACACGCCCTTGTGCCTATGGACGAGGCACTGGCCTTGGTGGCGGTGGATATTGGTGGGCGGGGCTACTCTGTTTTCGACGGGCACTTCGACACGCCGCGCATTGGCCAGATGGGGACCAGCCTGGTGCCCCATTTCTTTGAATCGCTGGCGATGGAGGCGCGCATGAACCTGCACGCCCGTCTGCTGGCCGGGCGCGACGACCACCACCGGGCCGAGGCCCTCTTCAAGGCGCTGGCCCGCGCGCTGCACCAGGCCACCCGTCCCGACCCCACCCTGGGCGGGGACCTGCCCAGCACCAAGAATTTCATCGCGACGTAGCGTCTCGGCACTTCACACATAATCTACAAGGAGGAAACGAGTGACCCCACGCGGCATGTACTTCGAAGAATTCGAGATCGGCACCGAGGTGGTCAGCCCGGGCCGTACCATCACTGAGACGGATGTGGTGACCTTTGCCGGCCTTTCCGGCGACTACACCCAACTGCACACCGACGAGGAGTTCGCCAAAGGGACGCTCTTTGGCCGGCGTATCGCCCACGGCGCGCTGGTGCTGTCCATCGCCACGGGGCTGGCAGCTCGGCTGGGCTTCATCGAAGGGACCGCCCTGGCCTTCCGCGAGTTGACGTGGAAATACAGCCAGCCCGTCTACCTGGGCGATACGATTCACCTCAAGGCTCGCTGCAAAGAGCTAAAACCGATGCCCCGCCTGGGTGGCGGCCTGGTCGTCTTCGAGGCCTTCGTGATCAATCAAGAGGAGAAAATCGTACAAAAGGGGGAGTGGCACATATTGGTGGCCAGCAAGGAGACAGCCACTTAATCGCGCTCTTGCTCTCGCCGGTGTTCCTCCAACAATTCTTGGGTCAACGACTGACCACCCTTGAGCATACCTCGACCAGCCGCGATTGGATCATCGGGTACTCGAATAAGCGAGAGCTGTCCTCCATAGTCTACGAACGCCAACACATCGCCGGGTTGGATTTGGTATCGTTTGCGAATCTCTGCTGGGATCACCACTGAGCCTTTAGATGACACTTTTGCTGTAAACGCCATACCGTTTCCCACCTTTGTTATACATTCTTGTAAAAACAATACCTTCGCCAAAATAGCGATGATGAGATGATGAATTGAAAGGGCTTTTGTGGTAGAGTTGTTGTATTCCAAAACCTCAACTCAGGAGCCACAAAAAGCCCATGATCGATATTGTA
>JAHELX010000305.1 GCA_024643945.1 Anaerolineales bacterium | reverse complement strand
CGAGCTGCAACACATCCCGGTGGTGGTCGTCACAGCCAAGGCGCAGAGTATTGACAAAGTCCTGGGGCTACACATCGCCAAGGTGGATGACTATGTGACCAAGCCGTTCGGCCCCAGCGATCTTGTGGAGAGCGTGGAGCGCGTACTGCGAAAGCGAAAAGAGCTGGCCGATTAGTACCCCGCCATCTGAATCATAAGGGTACAAAGGTTGCACCCATAAGGGCTGAGTCTGAGGCCTCAGAATTGCCTTGACGGGGCACCAGGTAGCTCATTGGCGTGAGTGTGCTACAGCGACTGCCCAATTGAATAATAACTTCATCAGGACGTGGGTGACCCGACGCCCGGATGCTAGGGCTTAAAGGGGAAAGATCGGTGCCACCTGTACTGCACCCAACCTCAGGCAGGCGGGTGCAGAGTAAAGTGGTGCAGGTGAAGTCCGGCGCTGTCCCGCAACTGTAGGGCCAGTAGATGGTGGTCAGTAGTCAGAGAAAGATTACTTCACACTATGGACATCTGACCACTGTTTTCTGGCCAAGCCAGAGAACCCGCCCAACGTCTGCCACTGCACAGCCTTCGAGGAAAGGGGACAGGGCACATATGGAACATGCCCCATAGGTCCCCTTGTCGAAATGGCAAGGGTTTTTTTGTGCGATGAACTGGTTGATTGCACTCAATTTGTATCTGATCACCCGATAACATCGAGGAGAGAACAACAATGAGACGGTTGATCTTGTTGCTCACCACGGCAGTCCTGGTTTTGTCGAGTGCGGCCCCGGCGATGGCCGGCTCGCCCGAGGCCTTGGACTGGTTGCGCGCTCATCAGAGCGCTGACGGCGGCTTTGCCGGCGATTTTGACAGCGCCAGTGGCCTTGGGGCCACAATGGAAGCGGTCTTCGCGATCGTGGCAGGTGGCGAAGATCCCGCCACCTGGAGTCAGGGCGGCAACACTCCCATCAGTTTCCTGGAAAGCCAGGTGAGCAGCGCCTTGTCCACGCCAGGCGACACTGCCAAGCTGATCCTGGCGGCGGTGGCCGCTGGTCGAGACCCTCGCGACTTTGGAGGCATCGACCTGGTATCCTCACTGGAAGCTAAGTCGGATGACAACGGTCTTTACGGCGGTGCCGAGGCTGGCAACCTTGTTTCACAATCGCTGGCAATTCTGGCCCTCAAGGCTGCAGGACGACCTATTCCAGCCTCAGCGGTGGATTGGCTGGTCGCCGTTCAGCTTGACGATGGAAGCTGGAGTTGGAACGGTGATATTACCCCGGGCAGTGGTGACAGCAACAGCACAGCTCTGGCCGTCCAGGCACTGGTGGCAGCGGATGAGCAAGATGCCGTCGTGAACAAGGCTCTGGAGTACCTGCACGGCATCCAAAATGAAGACGGCGGCTTCCCTTACCAGAAACCCTCCGATTTTGGCTCCGATACCGACGCCAATTCCACTGCATACGTCATTCAGGCGCTCATCGCCACCGGAAACGATCCTGCCAACAGCGACTGGGTGGTTGCCGGAAACACCCCGCTGACTGCACTGGCCGCGCTTCAGTTGGAAAGCGGGGCCTTTGCCTGGCAGATCGCCGTCCCTGATGAGAATTTCCTGGCCAGCGCGCAGGCTATCCCTGCTCTGGAAGGTAAAGCCTTTCTCGATGTGGCTGGCGCGGTGAACGGGGGCGAAGCAATCGCTCCAGGCCAGTTGCCTGCTACTGGCGGCGTTTCCCCAGAGGGAACATACCGGCTGCCAGTCTGGGGACTGGCGCTGGTGGTCATCGGCCTGGCGTTGGGCAAGGCCGGGTTGATCTTACGCCGCCGGTCGTAGCAGCCTATCAACGTCGCGGGCGGGGGGTTCACCTGGCCCAGGACGTTCACTCTCGCCGATGGGTTTTTTCTTTGCCTGGCAATTGCTCACGGTTCTCCCTTTAGGTCAGCGCGAGCCGGTCATCCAGCGACCGGGCCGCTCAATGGCCTGGTTCCCCCTGGTTGGACTCATCATTGGGGCGATGTTGGCCCTCTTTGATTTTCTTCTCACCCATCTGTTGCCCGATTTGCCGGCGACGGCGCTTTTGCTGGCGGCCTGGGTGGCTATCACCGGTGGGCTACACCTGGATGGCTTCATTGATTGTTGCGATGGTCTGCTGGTGGCCAAACCGGCCGAGCAACGACTGGAGATCATGAAAGACAGCCGGGTGGGCGCCTTTGGCGTGATAGGGGCGATTTGTCTGCTATTGGTGAAATTTTCGGCGTTGGCCGCCCTGGCGCCAGGTGATCGGGTGAATTGGCTGTTGGTGATACCGGCCTTGAGTCGATGGGCGATGGTCTGGACTGCCTGGCGTTATCCACTGGCCCGCTCTGATGGTTTTGCCGCCTGGTTCCGGCAGGGTCTGGCCTGGCCCCACACCCTCGTTGCCGGGAGCACGGCGTTGCTGGTCGCGTTGCTCGTTAGGGGGCTGGGCGGGTTAGCAAGTTTCGCTGTCATCTGGCTTTTTGCCCTTGTGTTCGCTATATGGGTTCAGCGGCGCATTCCCGGCCTCACGGGCGATGTGTACGGTGCGCTCAATGAACTGGCCGAAGTCGTTGGTCTGCTCTTGGCGACTGTGCTGAGAGGGGGCGCGCTGTGATGCTTGCTCATTTTCCCTTTCGTTCAGGCATGGAGTAATCATCAGCTGTGATCAACCCTGAATTGATTTTGGTTTTAGGTGGTGCCCGAGCTGGCAAGAGCGCCTACGCGGAGCAGCTAGTTGCCAGCTACGGCCCGCGAGTGCTTTACGTCGCCACATCCGAGGCCAAAGACGACGAAATGCGTGCTCGCATCCAGGCGCATCGTGCCCGGCGCTCTCCCACCTGGATGACGCTGGAAGCACCAATCAACGTAGGTGCAGCTTTGCTGGCTGCACAGCCCATCGCCGATGCGATTTTGCTTGACTGTCTCACGCTGTTCGTCACCAATGTAGTGCTGGCGCACAGTGGAGAGGCGGCGGAGGGACCGGCGGCCGAAGAAGTGGCTGATGCGGCTGTCACCGCCGAAATTGAGGCGTTGTTGAATGCTCAGGCACAACTTGGCCTGCCGATGGTGATCGTCTCGAACGAGGTGGGGATGGGATTGGTACCCCCTTACCCATTGGGGCGCCTCTACCGCGACGTGCTGGGACGTGCTAATCAGCGATTAGCCGCCGCTGCGGACCAGGTTTATCTGCTGGTTGCCGGCCTGCCGATGACATTAAAGGGATGAGAACGCTCGTCATTGGCCGGGCGAGGGTGTAGCCACGCCACGGGCGGGCTGCTCCGTGGCTGGCATGGGCGTGGCCGTCGGCCCTTGCGTAGGTGTCGGCGTGATAGTGGCGAAGATGATAGGCGTCGGCGTAGGGACCGACGGCTGTCTGTTCGACCCGGGAAATGCGCTGATCACAAATCCAATCGCCATGCTCAGTATAATGATCACACTGAGTATGTAGAAGATAATTTGAGATGCCGAGAGGCGGCGTTTTGAAGATGTTTTGCTCGTTCGTTTTCGTCGAGCCATTCTATTGCTCCAGGTAAATGTAATTACACTATGAATTATACCACCTTGGCCGGGTAACGCAAAACACGCAGGTAGGCAGTTGTCCGGTAATTGTCTTCTATTCTTAGGGAAATTATGTTATAATTGGCTCCAGTAACTTCGTTTTGCGATTTCTCTGAAGATTTCGGCTTTGTTTCACTCGGATGAAATGGAAGGAGAGTCTTGTCATGGCTCAAGATGCAGTTTCCCAGATCATAGGTCGCGCCGTGATCGATACCGAGTTTCGCAACTTGTTATTCTCCAATCCTGACCAGGCGCTTCAAGGCCACGACCTGACAGACGATGAGATCGAGGCCCTCAAGAATTTGAGGCAAGAGGATCTGGAGGATTTCTCCACCAAGCTAGACTCGCGCATTACCAAACGAGCCTGGCGAGGGTAGTTGCCTGGTTCCCGGATCAGTCCGCAAAGACCTGGTCCATAACTCCAGGTGCATACTCCGCGACCATCTCCCTGGTGATGGCGTTGGCCCGCGTGATCTCGGCGTATAGCTGCGCACTGCGGCGGGGCGTGCGTTCCTGAGTCACCGGGTTCAGCGCGATGAGGCCAAAGGGAGTGGTCCACCCCTCAACCCATTCGTAATTGTCTACCAGCGTCCAATAATAATAGCCACGCACGTCCACGCCCTCGCGGATGGCGCGGTGGAGAGCCGCCAGGTGGGTAAGTATGAAGCCAGGGCGAATCTGGTCGGCTGCATCGGCCATCCCGTTTTCGGTGACATAGAGGGGTTGGCCATAGGTGGCCAGCCGGGTGAGGAAACGGTAGAGGCCGGCCGGATAAATCTCGCGGTCTGTCCAGGGCTTGGGCCAGGCGATATCAGGTGGCGCCGGGGTTTCGGCGGCGAAAAGGGTCCCGGCGGCGGTGATATCAAAGTGCAATAGATGGCGGCCGTAATAGTTGAGGCCGATGAAATCGGTGCTCTCCACTGCCGGTGGGTGACGGCGGATGCCAGCCCCAAAGGGAAGCTTGAGTCTACCCTTCGTTACCGCGTCCATAAAGCGCCAGTTGAGCAATTGGTCCCTGATGGTAGCCACCCTTCGGTCGAGGGCAGAGTCTGGGTTGGCCGGATCGAAGGCCGCTATGTGTTTGACAATACCCACTCGCGCCTCAGGTTGTCGCTGGTGGATCGCGTGGTAAGCTGCCGCGTGTGCCTTCACCTGGTTACGTGTGGCGCGGATGAATTTTAGCAAATTACTCTCTCCCAGCGACCATTTGCCCAGCACGTAAGCGTGCGCGGTGTAGATATTAGGCTCGTTGATTGTGCACCATGTCTGGCACAAATCGCTCAACGTTTCGACTACTTTGGCAGCATATCGCTCGAATAATGATACTATCCTCCCGTCAGCCCAGCCGCCCCGCTCGGTCAACCACAACGGGTTAGTGAAGTGGTGCAGTGTGACCATTGGCTCCAGGCCGCGTGCATGTAACGCTTTCAGCATCTCCCGGTAGCGGTCAAAGGCAGCGTTGTCCCATATGCCTGGTCGGGGCTCAATCCGGCTCCACTCTACCGATATGCGGAGGGCATTGAGACCCATGGCTTCCACCCGATCGAAGTCCTCTTCAGCCCGATTCCACCAGTCGCAGGCCAACCCACTGGTGGTCCCGTCGGCGACGTGACCGGGGACTTGTTCCCAAGCCCAGAAGTCGTTGTTAGTGCTGTTCCCTTCGTTTTGGTAGGCGGAGGTCGCTGCTCCCCACCGGAATCCGTCAGGGAAGATGAGGATGCGTCTGGGCATAGTCGTCTCCTTTTCTCCTTGAGTAATGCCTGGATTATAACAGAGGTTGGACCTCTGGTCTATTTGAATCGTTGACATCCAGACGCATTTGTGCTATCATCGACATGTTGAATGAGATGGAGTGTATCTTAAATGTGTTGCCAGATACCATCGGCTCCCCAAAGGGGGAGGAGATGAGGAAGACCAGGTGGGGAGAGTAGCCGGTAACGGCAGCTCTCCCCACCTCGCTTTTAGCGAACAAGTACGCAGGTACTAAGAGCGCATTTGAAAAATGCTGGTAGGGCCGAAACCCGAATTTTCAAATGCCTTCTAAGGCGCGGGGAGGTCTTTGATGACCAAGTATATCTTTTGCACAGGTGGGGTCGTCTCATCGTTAGGCAAGGGCGTGACAGCAGCGTCGCTGGGCCGGATACTGAAGAGCCGGGGGCTATCGGTTTCAGTGCAAAAGCTGGACCCTTATCTCAATGTAGATCCTGGTACCATGTCACCCTATGAGCACGGCGAGGTCTTCGTGCTGGATGATGGTGCCGAAACCGACCTGGATCTGGGTGCTTACGAGCGTTTCATTGATGAGAATTTGACCCGGGCCAGCAATGTAACAGCCGGCCAGGTATATCAGAGGGTTATCACCCGCGAGCGGCGCGGTGATTACCTGGGCAAAACCATCCAGGTCATCCCTCACGTAACAAATATGATCAAAGCCTCCATTACCCAGGTAGCACGCGAGAGCGGGGCCGAAGTGGTCATCGTCGAGGTGGGAGGCACGGTAGGTGACATCGAGGGACTGCCTTTCTTGGAGGCGCTGCGTCAGATGCGCAAAGACGCCGGACGCGACAATACCCTTTATGTCCACGTGACACTCCTGCCGCACATTGGTGCTACAGGTGAATTGAAGACCAAGCCTACCCAACATAGCGTGCGGGAATTGCGCGGCATCGGTATCCAGCCCGATGTGATCGTTTGCCGAGCCGACTATCCGGTGGATGGTAATCTTCGCGAGAAAGTCGCCCTTTTCTGCGACGTTGAAGAGCGAGCAGTTATCCCCTTGCCGACGGTCAAGACTATTTACGAAGTACCATTGCTGCTGGAGGAGGCTGGATTAGGCGACTTCGTAGTGGAGCGGTTGAAATTGCCGACCCACTCGCCTGACCTATCCGAATGGCGAGCATTGGTGTCTGAAATCAAGCGTCCCAAGCCCTCGGTTCGGGTAGCCATCGTAGGTAAATACATCGAACTGCACGATGCCTATATCAGCGTTCGGGAGGCATTGCACCACGCTGCTATTCACCAGGGTTGCGACGTAGATATCCAGTGGGTCAGTTCCGAGCAACTGGAGCGGGGACGCGCCCTGGATCAGTTGGAGCAGGTGGATGGTATCGTGGTGCCGGGGGGCTTTGGCTATCGGGGTATTGAAGGGAAGGTCGTAGCCGCCCGTTTTGCGCGAGAGAATAAGGTTCCTTACTTGGGCCTGTGCCTGGGCATGCAGGTGATGGTCATCGAGTTAGCCCGGCACGTGTTCGACAGCGACGAGCCCAACTCCACTGAGTTTGATATGAATACCAAGTACCCCATCATTGATCTCATGCCTGAGCAGCGAGACATTGCCGACATCGGTGGCACCATGCGACTGGGTATTTATCCTTGCCGTCTGGTGGAAGACACCAAAGCCTATGCCGCTTACGGCGAAGCTCTGGCCTTTGAACGTCATCGGCACCGTTTTGAGTTCAACAACTTGTACCGCAAAGACCTGGAGGAGGCTGGCATGATTTTCTCAGGCTTGTCTCCTAATGGGCGACTGGTAGAGATTGTCGAGATGCGGGATCATCCCTTTATGCTGGGGAGCCAGTTTCACCCTGAGTTTCGATCACGTCCCACTCGACCTCATCCTCTCTTCAATGCCTTCATTCGGGTTGTGCGAGAGGGGACCGAGTTGCTGGGCCAACCAGAAAGTGATAGATGCGAACCTCAGACTCTAAATACCAGCACTCCTGTGCCGCGCGGATAGCAAGGCAGGGGTCTACGCCTGTATTGTCTGGCTGGACGAACAGGCGCAAGTGTTTCAAATCTCAAGCCGA
>JAHELX010000304.1:3373-7372 GCA_024643945.1 Anaerolineales bacterium | reverse complement strand
GGCCCCATCGCCCTGATCGACGAGAGCATGCCGGTGGTGACCATCGCCGTCCAGGACAACGTGTACGACAAGATGATCAGCCAGATCGAGCAGGTGAAGGCACGCGGGGGGATCGTCATTGCCGTGTGCAACGAGGGGGACCAGACCATTCGAGACAAGGCGGACTACGTGCTGAGCATCCCCCGCTCGCACCCGCTGATCACGCCCATCCTGGCGGTGCTGCCGCTGCAACTGCTGGCCTATCACCTGGCGGTACGGCGGGGCTGCGACGTGGACCAGCCGCGCAATCTGGCCAAGAGTGTGACTGTGGAGTGAGGGGCCAGATTTTGTGGAGATTTCGCGATGAAATTAGAAAACCAGGTGGCGATTGTGACCGGTGCCAGCCGCGGCATCGGGCGCGCCATCGCCCAACGCTGTGCCGAAGAGGGAGCCAGGGTTGCCCTGGTGGCGCGGACTTCCGCGCGGCTGGAAGAGGCAGCCGCCGAGATTCGAGATAAGGGTGGGGTGGCACTGGCGCTTCCTGCGGACGTGACGGATCGTGCCGCCGTCCAGGCCATGGTGCGGCGGGCTGAAGCCGAGCTGGGCCCGGTCGACCTGCTGGTCAACAACGCCGGCACCTTCTACGCCATCGGCCCCACCTGGGAAGTGGACCCGGAGACGTGGTGGACCGACGTCGCCACCAACCTGCTGGGGACTTTCTTGTGCTGCCGCGAGGTGGTGCCCGGCATGGTAGCGCGGGGAAAAGGGCGGGTGATCAATTTGATCGGGGGCGGAACGGATACGCCGCTGCCCTACGGTTCCGGCTACGCGGCCAGCAAAGCGGCGGTCATGCGCTTGACGGAGACGCTGGCGGTCGAGTTGAAGGAGCATGGGGTGATGGTTTTTGCCCTCAGGCCGGGCTTCGTGCGCAGCGATATGTCCGAGTATCAATTGACCGAGGAAAACCGGCGCTGGCTGCGGCATACTGCGCAGCGTTTCGAGGAAGGCAAAAATTCGCCGCCCACGCTGGCCGCCAACCTGGCGGTGGAGTTTGCTTCGGGTCGCTTCGACGCCCTGACCGGCCGCTATATCCGGGTCAAGGATTACAAGGGAGATGACCTGGACGAGGTGGAAGCCCAGATCCCCGAGATCCTGGAGAAGGACCTGCGCACGTTGCGTATGCGGTAGTCAAGACGGAACTTTCTACCTCTAAAGAACACGGATTGGCAGGATGTAACCGATCGCTCAGGAGCAGTCCTGATCCGTTACATCCTGCGCATCCGTCGTTCTCTTATAACACGGATTGGCAGGATGTAACGGATAACTGGATTACCGAGCAAAGAATCCGTTACATCCTGCGCATCCGCTGTTCTCTGATAACACGGATTGGCAGGATGTAACGGATCATTATGTTCTTAGCACCATGAGGTCGAGGCTGGCTGGGTAGAAATTGGCCAGGATGCTTAAAGGCACGTTCTGAATCTGCATCCAGGATTTCAAATTGTTGATGTTGAGGTCGTTAATGTCCTGAATGGCAACGGGAAAGACCATTAATTTGTCCTCAACCTGCAAATGATTGAACTTGATTTCTCCGATTGACTGACCACGGTAAATGACCTGATATTCTCGCCGGGGTTGCACTTCCACGCCGCGCAACAGCAACTCGTGATAAGTCGCATTCGCGTAAATGCGGTGAATGAAGCCTGGACCTAGAATGGTATGGGCCTCATACAAGGCGCCAATAACTACGCCGGTAAGCTCCGGTGAGATCAATTCACCAATCTGGTTCGTCACCAGAGATAGATTAGTATCCGATCTCTCTTGGATCGGACGCGGTCGGAAGTACAGCCGCTCAAATTCCGGTTCGGCACCCCCAAAATTGCACAGCAAACAGACCTCCCTATTCGCCACTTTTAGATATGAAAAGGCTTGTGCTTTGTGCAGATCAGTCAGTTGAGGGGCAACTTTAATCTCCACGACCACTTCATCGGCAACAAATAGATCCAGGTGCTGGGAGCCTACTAATTTGTCCTTGTAGACAACCTGATACTCCTCTTGCTGTTGACAGGGTATACCCTTTCGGCGCAAGTCATTCAGCATCGCCCGTTCATAGATAAACTCTGGATAGGTGCGGGCGGTCCCGTTGTAAACGTCGTAGTAGACGCCGATGATAGCGCCGGTGAGTTCTTTGTGTAATAGTTCGGTCATTGTCGTTTAGAACACGGATTGGCAGGATGTAACGGATCGCTCAGGAGCAGTCCTGATCCGTTACATCCTGCGCATCCGTTGTTCTCCTATAACTCGGATTGGCAGGATGTAACGGATCATTTATGCAGCGCCAATCCGTTACATCCTGCACATCCACTGTTCTAAAGCGTTCGCACGGCCACGTCACTGCCTGCCAGTTTGCGGGCCAGAGGGGCATCGGCCGTCACTAGTGGCAGCTCTAACTGCCGGGCCAGGGCGGCGTAGCTGGCGTCATAGACGGTGATCTTGTAAGTCAGCGCCAGGTCCAGGGCCAGTTCCAGCAGGTCGGCGGTCGAGACGGTCGCCAGAGTGAGTGCCGTCAGATCAGCCACATCCTGGCGGGCATTTTCGGGGAGATAGCCATAGCGGCGAACGTACTTCCATAAGATGTTGGCACATTCCACGTAAAACAGGTCGGGCACGTAGAAGCGGGCGGGTGGGTCCCCGACCAATTGACCAAACAGGCGATCTGCCTCCTCAGACAGATCTTCAACCACAAAAAGCTTAATGCCTACGCTGGCATCAATCACGCAGGCGTCGATCATCGCGCCCGGTCCTCGCGCAAGAGGGTCGTGCTATCGGGCGCACCAGCATTGGCGGGGCGGAAAAAGCGCCGGCGGCGGATGCTGGCCAAGACTTCATCCTGAGACTGCCCGGTCTCGGCCAAAGCACGATTGAGTAACACGATAACCTCAGCGCTGATGGAGCGATTTTGGGCCTGGGCCTGGCGCCGAATGCGCTCGTACAATTCATCGGGTACGTTACGGACGTGTAAAATGGACATGTCATGCCTCCCATTGGTTGCTTGGTCTATTTTACCCAATATGGTTGCATAATGCAACCTAAGCCACATCATACCAACCGAGCAGTGATGGAGAGTTGGGATCGTGCCGGTCGTAGTTGACCCTGGCGCGCTCGAAACTGGTGGTGGCATAGCAGTACTGGCAGCCAAAGAGGCAGGTCTCGTACATGCCGATGTCCCGGCTGACGACGCAGCCACAGGCCTCGCGCTGAGATGGGTCTTTCTCACCGGTCACGTCGAGGCCAAAGACCTTTTTGATGGTTGCGTCGTCAACGCACTTGCCGGGCTGGACGCCGTAAGGTCGTAAATCTATGGTCTCGGCGCAACTGAAGATCTGCATACCGTTTTCGTTGGCTATGCGCACCAGGCTGCGCATGAGCTCATCCAGGCGCCGGCTGGGTTGGCCATTATAGTCTATGACCTCGACCCCCTGCTGCGCCAGTTGGCGCAGGCGCTTACCCGCTTTGCGGTAGATGTCGACGATGCTGATGACGGAGCGCTGCGTGTAACCAGCCAGCGCCCGGGCGATACGTCCGTACGCCTCTTGGTGAAATCGGGCTCCGGTTACTTCGCTGAACACAATCGGGTCATAGCGCCAGATGACTCTCTCTGAACCAACCCGACTGGCCAGCTCGCGGAAGGTTTTCAGCGAGGCTTGCAGTGGGGGCGCCTTGCGGTCAATGAGGCGTGGATTGTCCATCAGTGTGTACTGAAAGTAGTAGCGATAACCGCGCCGGTCCAATTCCTCCAGGTGCGGGAAGAGAGGGCGGGGGTTGCGCGTCCAGAAGACGATGACGTCCACATCTTCCGGCTCGAGCGAAATGTAGGAGATTTGCTGGGGATTGAACGGGTTGGGCACGCTGCAATAGCCGGCCCGGATGCGATTGATGAACCAGTTAGCGTAAAAGGCGGGGATATCGGTGCGGCGACTGGCGCTGATGATCATACCCTGCATCATAGCATCGGCGGGA
>JAHELX010000304.1:0-3363 GCA_024643945.1 Anaerolineales bacterium | reverse complement strand
CGAAGTTCGCCAGCAGGCAAACCCGGAAATTGCCATTGCGCAGGTAAAGGAGACATTTCTCGACATCTTCTGGACGGATAGACTTGGCTGCTTTCACCTCCAGCAATAACGTGGACGCGTCGTCCCAGACTACGAAGTCCACTTTTGTGAAAGTGTTAAGAGCCGGCATCGCCAACTGGTAACAGGCGGACGCGAATGGCCCGCTCATTGACGCTGACCAGTGCACCCATCTTCGGCCCGGGCTTTGTGAATGATATCGTGGTCACTCAAGCGTTGCATGCCCACTTCGCGCAAGTGGACAGCGTCGTGCCCATGATTACGCAAATAGTCGGCTGTGCTGCGTGCTATACCCATATCCAGGAGAAACTTCATGCAGACATTTCCATAGGGATGTGCAAAACGTCATCAGCGGCCCAGGCTGCATAGCGCAGCGCTTGTTGGATGTCTTCAGCTTCCAGGTCGGGATATTCATCCAGAATTTCCTCGACCGTCATGCCATTAGCTACCAGGTTGGCGATGAGTGATACAGAAATGCGCATCCCCCGAATACAAGCTTTGCCACCCAGGACATTTGGATCAAACGTGATCCGGTCGAAACCAAACATCGTTTTTTGTCTCTTTTCCGAGGTAACACCCTGAAGTGTTTACCATACCTTCATTATACACCCGTCACAGGCTTTTCACGAAGAACTCTTCGGCGGCGCACCCAGTTTGAGATAAATCACGTGTTCATCCGGCTCAGGCTCACCAGGGACAACCGGCTTTCTGCCTGCATAATACCACGCGGGTTTCCCTTCCCCGGCACCAGGTTTCGTCTCTTCCTCGAAGGGGCGTTTATGAAAGTACCACCACTGCATCAACTGGCCCCATAGAGGCCATTCCTCGACGTGGGATGCTGGCAAAGGTATACTTAGCGCTTTTAAAAGCTCATGTCTATAGAGATCGAAAGCGGTGCGGAGCAACGTACCATATTCGACGGAACGCTGAATCGCACTTTCGTAACACCAGGCAGAGAGCAGGAGTCCGCCCAATACAATACTGAGAAAGAGCCACCACTGATCGCTAAGAAAGAAGAGGGCGATGCCGCCGATGAAAGCGAACAGAAGCGAGAGTGTGGCCGTGAACAGCATGGTTACCAGTGGCGTCGCGGATTGTTCCACTCGAGCCTGAAACTCAGCCGGCAATTGCGGCACCAGGCGCGGCCAAACGATTGCAGCGTCCAGGTTATAGGTGATCTTGCCATACTCTTCTGCCGCTCGGAGCACATTGCCCAGGCGGGTCGGCATCAGCCGGTGAGAGACCTGGGGATAGCTTTGATACAGGATTTCATATAAGCGGTCATACTCAACTTTTGCTCGCGTCTGTTCCTGATCGCACTGTTCAATGAAAGCTGCCTTCAGGTTGGCCTCTTCCCTTTCCCATTGGGTTTTGTCCTGCTGGGAAAGCTCCCCCTGACGCAACTTCAAGATGTCCTTGCACAGTAGCTCGAGTTGGGGCAACAATTGGATCAACTTCCGTGGTCGCCGGTCTGCTTTTAGCCTGGCGATCTTTCCAAGTTCCTGCTGAAACTGGCTCACTTGCAGCCGCAACCTGTCCTGGTCAGGAGGTGTAGTCTGGTCGGGCGTAAGCTCTCGTCCGGCCTTGACGATAGCCAGGCCCATATTCTGCTCATGTGTCGCCGCGAGATCCATCCGTTCATTTAGGTGCTGCCAGCGACGCTGCTGTACGCCGATGCCGGCCTGCCTCAATCCCTGGGCCCACTCTGGCCAATATCCCTCGTAAAGGCGAACCATGGTGTCCAGCAAATTGTCGCAGATGTAGGCCAGGAATGTGACCAGCACCAGACCGCCGACGCTGAGCCAGACTTGGATAATAGCGGGCACGCCACTCCAGGCTTCCGCGGCTGCCTGGGGTCCCATAGCAATGGCAGCTACAGCCACTCCCGCAGCGCTAAACAGGAAAGTGGGGAACCAGACGTTGAAAAGAAATCTCTTGTCAAAGAAACCGCTGATAGTCCCGATGAATGCACTCAACATAGGTCCTCTCCTTAGCCAATGTCAGGGGGTACGACCACTTCAACCAGATGGCCTTTCCGGTCGCGCATCCTGCCTTGTGCGTCGGGATGGACTGCATGAGGGCCAAAGTGGCGGTTCTCCTGCCGGCAGTAGTAGAAAACGTGCTCGACCTCCGGATCACCCCACAAGCGCCCTCTTGCTCCCCGGTAGATCTCGCCCTTTGGCAGCGGCTCGACGGGGGGAAGATGGTCGAGGACTACTTTGCGGCTAAGGACACCCACCGGCTGCCCCGTCTCATCATCCACAACCAGCAACCAGTCTGCATCAGGGACCTCCTGGACCAGGAAGACCAGGGCCGCTACCCGCGCCTGGGTGGTAATTTCTGGGGGTGGCGGCAGTCGCCCCAGTCTATCTCCCAACCGGCCGCTCCACGAACGGGGGAGGACTTGACCGCGCAGCCTGCCGGCGGTGGTCACGGCGATGACTTCGGGTCCATCAAAAATTATGACGGGTTTATCGCCAGCCGCAGTGTACAGCCCTTTTTGCATGACGTCCTGCACGCTGTCCTGGGCTGCGAGGTGCAATGCCTCCTGGATTGGGATCTTCACCTCGTCTACTAACGTTAGAGGAGCCTGGTTTTCGGTCATCTGTACTCCCTCCTTGATTCGCTTATTTTGTGCTTCGTGTTCTTCGCGCTTCGTGTTCTTCGCGGGCCTTCGTATCTTCGTGATCCAAACACGTCACCCCTTACTGGTGCGGCCCATACAGCGCCGGCCGATTGGGAGTGTGTACCAGGCGTTGTTTCCCCAGCGGAACCTCACCGAAGTTCGCCAGCAGGCAAACCCGGAAATTGCCATTGCGCAGGTAAAGTAAGCACTGTTCAGCATCTTCTGGACGGATGGCCTGGGCTGCTTTCACTTCCAGCAGTAACGTGGACGTGTCGTCCCAGATCACGAAGTCTACCCGCCGCCGGGTGATCTCGACGCCGTCGAAGAAAATCGGGATTTCGGCCTCACGCATGAATTCCAGGCCGGACTTGCCCAGCGCGATCTCCAACGCGCGTTGATAATCCACCTCCATGCAGTGCGGTCCAAGCTGTTTCTGAACCCCAATGCAGATGCCAAAGACTGTGTATGAAAGCGGTTCGAATACGTGCCCCATGGCTCATCCTTTCAGGTTCAGACTCAAGGTGTTTGGATCACGAAGACACGAAGGGGACGAAGAGCGCGAAGCACGAAGAGCACGAAGAGGTTCGTTGCAGAGCACACTTCCTGCGCGAGCTTCGTGCTTCGCGTTCTTCGCGGGCCTTCGTGTCTTCGTGATCCAAACGCCTTACCCACGCAAAACC
>JAHELX010000303.1 GCA_024643945.1 Anaerolineales bacterium | reverse complement strand
AAATGACGACACTTACGGTTACCTCATGTCAGGCCCCCATTGCGGATAGCATGTGCCAGAGTATTACCCATTACCTGGCCCCACGATTGGACATGCCCACGGCCTTCATTGGCGATGTCTCCTGGGAAGTCCGCGAACGCCGCTTCGATGCGGGGCAGATCGATATCGCCTGGATCTGTGGCGCCCCGTATGTATGGAAAGCCGACCGACCCGATGCCTCCCTCGATTTATTAGTGGCCCCGGTTATGGCCGCTGCGCGCTACCAGCAGCGGCCGATCTACTTTTCGGATGTCGTGGTACATCGCGCCAGTCCCTTTCGGGAGTTTGCTGATCTGCGAGGTGCGTCCTGGGCCTATAACGAGCCGGGATCGCATTCGGGCTATCACGTCGTGCGTTACCACCTGGCCCGGCTGGGTGAATCCAGCGGCTATTTCGGTCGCGTTATCGAGTCGGGAGCACATCAAACGTCGCTGCAGTACATTCTGGACCGGCAGGTGGATGCCGCTGCCATCGATAGTACCGTCCTGGAGCTGGTCTGCGCGCAGCGTCCGGCGACCTGCGCCCAGCTACGCGTTATCGCCACCTTCGGACCCAGCCCGATGCCGCCGTGGGTGATTGGACGCCACATAGCCCTGGAACTCCGCGAGCGGGTGCGCACACTGCTGCTGCATATGCACGAAGACCCGACCGGGGATGCGATCCTGGCTAGCAGTCAGATCGCCCGCTTTGCAGCGGTGACGGATCGGACGTATGATGCGATTCGACATATGCTAGAGGTGGGAGCAGGGGTGACGCTCGGAGCATCACCATCCGAATGACGTTGCATATGAACCACATTCTCAAACTCACATCTTTTGTCAAGCCTTATTGGAAGCGCGCCCTCGCGGCTCTGATCTTGTTGACCGCGCTGGTGTTCATGGATCTTTCCATCCCCAGGTTGATAGAAAGAATTATCGACCAGGGGATCAAACAACACAATCAACCCCTCGTCATCCATACTGCTTTGTTGATGCTCGGCATTTCGGCGCTGAGCGCCCTTTTTGCAATCGGTAACAACATTTTGTCAGTACAGGTTGGTGAGAGTGTGGCCCGCGATCTACGCGATGCGCTTTTTCTTAAGATCCAGACCTTTTCATTTGGCAACCTCGATCGACTCAAGACCGGACAACTAATGGTCCGTCTCACCAGCGACGCAAGCGCTCTCCAGCGCCTAACGCAGATCTCTTTGCGCATTGGCACCCGCGCCCCGCTCCTGATGATCGGCAGCCTGATCCTGATGTTCAATACGGATAAGCGCCTGGCGTTGACCATCCTCCCGGTGCTATTGGCTACTTTGGGGGTCATCGTTTTCTTCATTGTCAAAATGGCACCGCTCTTTCGATCCGTACAGCAGAAACTGGATAAGCTCAACACAGTTTTGCAAGAGAACATCGCCGGAGTACGATTGGTTAAAGCCTTTGTGCGCGCCGATTTTGAGGGGGAACGCTTTGAGACAGCCAACGAAGACTATACCGGCAATTCGGTCAGAGTAATGCAGTTTATGTCCAGCATGTCGCCTGTGCTGACGATCTTTGTGAACATTGGTATGGTCATCGTCATCTGGGCCGGTGGATTGCAAGCCATCCAGGGAAGACTACTGGTGGGGCAAATCGTGGCCTTTACCAGCTATCTGCTCACGACCATGACACCGCTCATATTGATGACCATGCTGTCGAACGTTTGGGCCGGGGGGATTGCCTCGGCCCGGCGCGTCAACGAAGTATTGGACGCTGTTCCAGAAGTCCAGGATACTCCAGATGCGCTGGTTTTGTCAGATCGAACTCAGGGAAAGATTGTCTTCGAAGATGTCGCTTTTCACTATAACGGCAGCAGTGATCTAGCAGTTTTAGAGGGCATCAACCTGGTGGCTGAGCCCGGGGAAACCGTCGCCATTTTGGGCGCAACCGGTGCAGGGAAATCGACGCTGATCAATCTCGTCCCGAGGTTTTACGACGTCTCAGCCGGGCGGGTTTTGATCGACGGGATCGATATCCGGCAGATTCAGCAAGATTCCCTGCTCACCCAAATCGGAATCGTGCCCCAGGAAACGATCCTGTTTTCAGGGACAGTGCGCGATAACATCCGCTACGGGCGCCCAGATGCCAGTGACGAGGAAGTGATTGCCGCCGCCAAAGCGGCTCAGGCCCACGACTTTATCATGGGGCTGCCGCAGGGATATGACACCCACGTCGAGCAGCGCGGCGCCAACTTTTCTGGGGGCCAAAAACAACGCATTGCCATCGCCCGCGCGCTGCTTACCCAGCCCAAGATTTTAATCCTCGACGACAGCACCAGCGCGGTAGACGTAGAGACCGAGACCAAAATTCAAGATGCTCTGGAAGCGCAAATGCACCAGCACACCAGTTTGGTGGTCGCGCAACGCATCAGCACTGTCTTGAAGGCTGACAAGATTGTCGTCATTGATAAAGGGGATATCGCGGCCGAGGGAACCCACAAAGAGCTGATGCGGTCCAGCCCAATTTACCAGGAGATTTACGAATCGCAGTTGGGGAATGGGCTACACCTGGAAGAAGCTGCGACCGGCAGCCCGCGGAGCACAAAAGCATGAGCGACCAAACCAGCCACGGAAGCAGCGATGTTCGCGCGAGTATGCAAAGGAGGCCGAGTCATCCCGGTAAGATTGAAAAGGCCCGGAACCCGCGCCATGCCTTAATCCGGTTGCTATTCTATCTCAGCCCCTTCAAAGTAGTCCTGGTGATGGTATTTGGCTTCGTTTTGATTTACACTGTCTTGGGGCTGATCGGCCCTTATCTGATGGGGGTGGCGATTGATCGTTTTATCTCTACCAAAGAAATGGCCGGATTGGCTCGGATTGCCCTTTTGATGCTGGTCGTATACCTGTTGAACAACCTGTTCCAGGCCATCGCCAGTTGGGTCATGGCAGGCATTTCCCAGAGAGCACTCAAACAGATACGCCATGATCTGTTCCAGCACTTGCAAACCCTATCGCTTAGCTTCTTTGACCGCAACCCGGCAGGAGAGTTAATGAGCCGTTTGACCAACGACATTGATGCTATTAACCAGGCCGTTTCTCAAAATGTCACTTCCCTGGTTGCCAGCGTGCTTTCCATGGTCGGCATCCTGGTCGCCATGTTTGTGCTTAATGCGTGGCTGGCGTCGGTTACCATTTTAGTAGTCCCCTTGACGTTCTGGTTTACCGAATTCGTCGCCCGCTATACCCGCAAAGGCTTCCGGGACTTACAGAAACACCTGGGAGAACTCAACGCGGTGATGGAAGAATCGATCAGCGGTGAAAAAGTGGTCAAGGCCTTTCGTAGAAACGAATCCGTGATTGAAACCTTCCGCCAACATAACCAGGAGGTCTACGCGGCAGGAGTATACGCCAACACCTACGCACTGCTACTCATGCCGCTGACGGGTGTGCTGGGGAATTTCTTTGTGATCGTGCTGGCTGGTTTTGGTGGCTGGTTAGCCCTGCAGAATCTCGTCAGCATAGGAATCATTGCTACTTTTATCAGCTACGGGCAAAATTTCATTCAACCTCTGCGCCAGTTGGCGAACATGTATAACTCCATCCAGGCTGCCCTGGCAGGGGCGGAGAGAATATTTGAGATCATTGATACCAGTCCTGAGGTGCAAGATGCACCGGATGCCCTTCCGCTAGAAGCGGTTCGGGGAGATGTGCGTTTCGAGCACGTCAATTTCGGCTACCAGCCTGACATACCCGTGATCAAGGACATGTCCTTGGAGGCCAAAGCTGGGAAAATCATCGCCCTCGTTGGGCCAACCGGAGCTGGAAAAACGACGATTATCAACCTTCTGACCCGCTTCTACGAGATCAACGGAGGAAAGATAAGCATTGATGACCAGGATATTCGCGAGGTCAAGAAAGCCGACCTGCGCCGCCAGCTCGGGTTGGTACTGCAAGACACCTTCTTGTTTTCTGACACTGTGATGGAAAATATCCGTTACGGACGATTAGAGGCCACCGATGAAGAGGTTGTACAGGCTGCTAAGATGGCAGATGCCGATCATTTTATCCGGCAGTTGCCTCAAGGTTATCAGACAAAACTCTCCGAGCGGGCCAGCAACCTTAGCCAAGGCCAAAGACAACTCCTTGCCATTGCTCGCGCCATCCTGGCAAACCCAGGTATCTTGATTCTAGATGAGGCTACCAGCAGCATAGACACCCGCACCGAAGCCCGCATCCAAAAGGCCCTGCTGCGCCTCATGGAAGGGCGGACCAGCTTCGTCATCGCTCACCGCCTGAGCACAATCCGCGATGCCGACCAGGTATTGGTAATCAACAATGGGGAGATTATCGAAAAGGGGACGCACCAGGAACTGCTGGAGCGGCGAGGTTTTTACCAGCATTTGTACATTAGCCAATTCAAAGGGCAAGCGATATAAAGCCAGGGTGTATCATCTGACTACAGTTGAAATAAAACGCTATCGCTTGGCCAGGATTGAGTCCACAACAGGTTGAGGCAGGGATTCGAGCATCGCAGCGGCTCCCGACATGTGGCCAATCGAATATCTCCGTTTGGGCTCCTTTGCCCATAGCGCCTTGAAAACGACTTTCGCTACTTCTTCAGGATCTGTTCGTTTGGCGTCAAAAGCGGCCATGTCTTCCTGCCAGCGGCGTATAGCCTGTTCGTAAAGCTCAAAACGCTCGCGCGGCCAGTTGCTGAAAGATGCCTCCAGCTCAGCGGCGGTTCTTGAAGCGGCTGGCGTCTTGATGCCTCCGCAGCGAATCATGATGCTGGGTATCTTCCACGGCATCAGCTCAATTTGGAGCGTCCGGGCGATACAGTTTACGGCAAAATCACAGGCATGGATGCTGCTGACGTAAGGGGTGGGGATAATCGCCGGTGTCACGATCCACACGATTCTCCCCCCGGCCTGGCGGACCAGTGGCAGGAATGCCTGCACCAGAGCAACCGAACCCAGGACACGCGTCTCCAGCTCAACACGCAACTTGTTCAAATCCATCAACTCTATCGGCGCGACGAAGCCGCCGCCGGCGTTGTTGATGAGCGCATATAAGCCTTCTTTCCCCCTGTGCTTGAGCTCGCCGGTTACAATTTCAACCACGTTGGGGACTTGTTCCAGCCTGGTAAGGTCGAGAGGACAGATTGGAACGAGATGGGGCTCATTCAGGTTGCGCAGGTTCTCGGCGTCGACTTCCTTTCGCACTGTGGCAAATACGGTGAATCCGCTCCGTGCCAGGTGAGTGGCAGTCGCCCGGCCGATGCCCGAGGAGCACCCCGTGATCAACACGCCTTCTCCATTGGGAAGTTGCTGGATGGGTGAACTCTTTGAATTATGAGTGACCATAGTCTTTTATATCCTCTCCGGATGTGTGATCCTGATAACCTGCATTATTAGGAATCTGTCCTTAGTTTACCCCACAGGGGGGGCAATGTCATCCCCCGAAAGTTACATTGGGGGTTACATTCAGGGGGATGTATCACCCGGAGAAAATGGGGTTTGTAGAACCTATGCAGAATCTGGCCCGACTCCTCGCCTTCCTTTCACTAAGCCTCAGCAGCCTATTGTACTACAAGCTTAAATCTTCAAGTCTGGATCCGAGCATCCTGGTTTATGGCCTGAAGCTTCTGGCTGGTGCTTTTGCACCAGTTCTGGCGGTCGTAGGATTGGTGGGCGCTGCTCTGGGTTTGCTTTCGCGGGCTCCGCTGGCGCTTATCAGCGGCGGACTGGGCGCGATCCTGTCGGCCGGCTACGTGCGGCGCGTGACCGCGCCCCACCCCGGGTTCGAAAGAGCCTTCGGTCCGAGCTGGCGGGACAGGATTCCGGCGGAGCGGGCCGCGCACATGCTGCAACGGCGCTGGACGTGGCGGATAGCGGCCCCGCCCAAATCGTGTTTCGAGCCAGACATCCCCTTCTGGACGATTGTTCCCTCGGCCCCGCTCGGGACAGGCCCTTCGGCCCCGCTCGGGACAGGCGAAGCCAATCGCCGTTTACTCTGCGATATCTGGCGCCCCGCATCCAGTGTGAAGCCATCCGGCCTGGCGCTCGTCTACCTGCACGCCGGGGGGTGGCAGCAATTCGACAAAGACACCTATACGCGCCCGTTTTTCAGCCATCTGGCCGCACAGGGACACGTGATCATGGACGTTTCGTATCGCCTGTGCCACGAGGCAGATCTGTTCGGCATCGTCGGCGATGTGAAACGCGCCATCGCCTGGATCAAAGCCAATGCCGAGAGATACGGCGTGGACCCCAAACGCGTCGTGGCAGCAGGGGGTTCGGCGGGGGGACACCTGGCTCTGTTGGCTGCGTATACCCCCAATCACCCCCAACTTGACCCCGAAGATGTGCGAGGGGCTGACACCTCGGTGCGCGCCGTCATCTCCTACTATGGCCTGCCGGATGTGCGCTGGCTCGGTACTCAAGCCAGCAAGCCATCCAGCCGCGCCTTCATCGAGTTCGGGAAAAAGGTGGGCTACGTAACGGCCGATGAGTATCTTGAATGGCCGGATATTATGCGCAAGCTGCTGGGCGGACTTCCACCCGAAGTGCCGGACATGGCCGCCTTGATGTCGCCCATCACCCACGTCGGGCACCACTGCCCGCCCACCTTGCTGTTCCACGGCTCACACGACCGGGTGATTCCGGTGCAGGATGCGTGTGATTTGTACCGCGCCCTGTCTGAGGCGGGGGCAGCGGTGATATACGTCGAATTGCCGCAGGTGGTCCACGCCTTCGATCTGGCTGCGCCGCGTATGTCGCCACCCGCCCAGGCTGCCCTGTATGATGTGGAACGCTTCCTGGCCCTGATGGCGACGGAGGATCCATAGCCCTTTTGCCTGTCCATTTGAGTTGGGTGTGTTTCATCTCAGTTGAAATACGCCCATTTGAGTTTCATCAATAGAGAAAGGCCGTGGGTGTATGGCCTTTCTTTGTGTCATTGGCTGCCATACACCCCCTTGCTACACCTCCCTATATACCCCCTAAGCCCCTTGTAATGTGGCCCCCAAATGTACCGTTGGGTAGACGACACTGCACCTCCTTGTCTGCTATGCTGCAAGCAGAATTAAGGGTCCATAAAAGAATAAGTTCACGCACTACCATCCATTTTGCCCGAGAAATCCGCCTTAAATGCGGGAAGTTATTCATTTACGGACCCTAAGAACACAGCAGGGCAGGTTCCCTGAGCACATAACAGGAGGTGCACAAGTGTTGGAGAAAGTCTTGTTCTGGTCGGGACGAAGCGTGGTTGATGTGTACACAAAGACGATGTTGGATATGGATGTCGTGTGGCACGGGTCGCTGCCGGAGGGCGCCAAGATCCTCGCCGCCAACCACCCCACCACATTCGATCCCTTTTTG
>JAHELX010000302.1 GCA_024643945.1 Anaerolineales bacterium | reverse complement strand
GGTTTTAGTGTCAGATTGGTTGCGTGTTTGAGGGATCATTGTATTCATGATGTTCTCCCTTACTCAATTCGTAACTACTCAGCTACCCTTGCGAAGATTGCGAATGACTTGGCTAACAGGGTAGTTTTCGGTAGGCTAAGGCATCTTCGCTCTGAAAACTCTCACCAGCCTTCGCAAGGGTTATCTGGCATGAGTAGTTACCTCAATTCAATGAATCTGGCGCGTCACCGCGCCGTCCTTGCCAACAGACCCTGGTGGTGGGAAAAGACCCGGTACGCCGCCAGTTTCACCCGGTCGTTCACCAGGAACCAGGCCAGGGCATAGCCCCAGACCAACAATGCCCAGCCCCAACCGATGGGGGTCATGAACAGGCCGTAGACGACGATCAATGTCGCCAACAATTGCGTGCCCACTACGGCTCCTACCAGGATCGGTGCCGGCCGGAAGGACCAGAAGGGGCCCCGCGTCCGGGTGATAAAGATCGTCAGGTGGCCTGCCACCGATAATTTCAGGTACATCAGCGATTGAATCGCCTCCCGATTGAGATGGAAAATCCGCTCCCCAAGGTAAAACAGTCCAAAGGAAGCCATCACTCCCATGACACCCAGTACCGTGGCGATGCCCAACACAATCGGCATGTCCCAGGCTTCGGGCTGGTCAGAGTAATGAACGCGGTCGTAGGCGATGGATAAGATGGCGCCGTCGTTGAGCAGCGTCAGTAAGACGATCATCACCGCTGTGACTGGGTAGAAGTTAAAGGCCAGGATGGACAAGGTCATGAAAAGCAGCACCCGGATTGTCTCGGTGATGCGATAGATGGCGTAACTGTTCATGCGCTGAAAGATCTTACGGCTCTCCTTGACGGCATCAATGATCACAGAAAGGCCGGGGGTCATCAACACGATGTCGGCCGCACTCCGGGCCGCGTCAGTCGCGCCGGAGACGGCGATGCCGGCATCGGCCTTTTTCAGTGCTGGTGCATCGTTTACGCCATCGCCCGTCATGCCGACAATATGGCCCCGCTGCTGTAGCACATCCACAATGTGGTATTTATGCTCGGGGAAGACCTGTGCGAAGCCATCAGCCTGCTCGATGGCATCGGCAAGCCGACCGGATTCATGGTGACGAGTTTCGGCGAAGAGGCCGGCATCCAGGATGTGGGCGCCCAGGCCCAATTGGCGGGCGATCTCTTTACCGATGGCGATTTGATCTCCGGTGACCATCTTTACCTTGATCCCCATCTGTTCTGCGGTCTCAATGGTGGTCCGGGAATCTTCTCGAGGGGGGTCGTACAAGGGAAGCACGCCCGCAAACTGCCATTGACCTCTTTCATCGGTACGCGCCACACCCAGGGAACGAAAGCCCCGGGCGGCGAATTCATCCACCACCTTATTCACCTGCGATTGAACCTCAGCCGCATTGGCTGCCAGTTCCAGGATCACTTGAGGCGCACCTTTAGCCACCTGAAATATTTCCCCGTTCGGCCCCTTGACTCTGGCTTCCGTGCGCTTATGAACCGGGTCGAAGGGCTGGAAATGAAGGATCTGATAGCCGGCCATCTTCCTCTCGTCCTTTAGGCCGCTAAGCACAGCCAGGTCAATGGGGTCTTGGTCTTCCGCCCGTGAGGCCAGCGCCGCGCTGAAGATCAGTTGATCCGAGTCTATGCCGTTCACGCTGAATGGATCGCCGAGCGTCAGTTTGTTCTGGGTCAGCGTGCCGGTCTTGTCGGAGCACAATATATCGATGCCGGCCATCTCCTCAATGCTGGACAGACGGCTGACGATTGCCTGCTTTTGGGCCAGCAGTCGAGCCCCGATGGCCATAGTGACCGATAACACCGTCGGCATAGCTACCGGGATGGCAGCCACCGTCAAGACCAGCGCGAATTCCAGGGTCATGAGCATATTGTCACCCCGGAACAAGGCTACCCCCAGGATCAGGATCACCAGGACCAGGGCGATGACGATAAGATAGTCGCCAATCTTCAAGACGGCACGCTGGAAATGACTGACGGTGTGGGTCGTCTTCACCAGGTGGGCGGTTGTGCCAAAATAGGTATCCTCCCCGGTGGCATAGGTCAGCGCGTCGATCTCCCCTTGCTTGACGATAGAACCGGAATAGACGGTGTCGCCCGTCTCGTGCGTCACGGGCAGCGACTCGCCGGTCAGCGCCGATTGGTCCACCTGCACCGGATCACCCTCCAGCAGCCTGGCGTCGGCCGGCACGATGTCGCCGATGCGCACCCGGATGATGTCGCCCGGCACTAACTCTCGCGCGGAGATCGTGGTCCAGACGCCGTCCCGTTTGACCCGCGCCCTCAGCGCCAGTGTCTCTTTGAGCGCAGCGATCGTATTACCCGCCTGATATTCCTCCCAGAAGCCTACGACAGCATTCATCAGCAGCAGGACCAGGATGATGCCAAAGTCCGTCCAGTGTTGCACCAATGCGGACAGAATCGCGGCCACCTCGATCATCCAGGGGATGGGCCCCCAGAAATAGGAGAGGAATTTGAGGATGGGATTGACCTTCTCCTCGATGAGCTCATTGCGTCCGTACTGGGCCAGGCGGCGTTCCGCTTCGGCTTGGCTGAGGCCATCCATCGAGGTATTCAGTCGTTCCAACCATTCCGAAAGAGGCACAGCCTCCCCTTTCCCGTTTGCTGATTCCGGTAACTTGGTTTTGGTGTCAGATTGGTTGCGTGTTTGAGTCGCGATAGTGTTCATAGTGTTCTTCCCACATCGTCGCCAGCAGTTGCATGCTCACTTTACCACCAGCACGGGGCAGGGAGCATGCTCTATGACTCGCTCGGTGACGCTGCCGATGAGGATGCGCCGTGGGCCGCGGCTTCCCACCTGCCCAATGACGATCAGATCCACACCCTGCTCGCGGGCCAGAGCCGCAATTTCTCTGTACGGCACACCGTAGCGTATGACCTGGTTCGACGCCAGGTCAGCCTCTGATGCCAGACGGGACAGGTAATCCAGGTAGCGCTGACCACTGAGCTCCAGTTCGCTTTGCACCCGTTTCGCCTCCTTCCCCGATGCGCCAGCCAATCCCGCAGCGACGGCATCATCCACAACGTAGACGAAAGTGAGGCGTGCCTTGTGCAGGGCGGTCAATTGCACAGCCAGCCGTCCGGCCGTCATTGATGGCTGGGAACCGTCAGTGGCCACCAAGATGTGGTGAAAAAGCGTCTGTATCTCTGCCATTCGCTACCTCCGTGCGCTAGCCAAACTCGCCTGACCTCGGCCCGCTACCAGCGATGTCACGGTAAGGTTGCTCGTATTCGCGCGTGGGCGGCCCAACAGTCGGTCGGGCTGTCTTGGTCTTGAGCCGCTTGAGGCGGAACGTCTCCTCACGTTCGCGTTCCTCAAGCTCGCTCTCAATGAAAGCAACTGTCTCCTCATAGTCCGGGATGAAGATATACTGCAAGGCATTGACCCGTCGTTGCGTCTTGCGTAGCTCCCCGGCCAAGCGCCACACTGACGTCACCAACTCGGAGAGTTCAGGTATGTGGCTCAGTACCTCGCGGAAGGCGGCGCCCGCCTCGTCCAGCGCAGCCGTGGTATCACCCAGGCTGTAGGGCATTTCGGGTGGCTCGCCACGGGCATTGACCAGCGGTATCGGCACGCCCATGACCCCGCGGAACTTGAGCTGAACATCCACAGTCTTGTTCACCGCCAACGCTGCCCATTCCACGTGCTCCTGGCCCATTGTCAGCTTGGCTTGCTCCAGGGCACGGTAGGCCGCTGCCAGTAGCTTCCATACTTGCTCTTGGAGCACCTCCGCGTCGTGGGCCAGGTGTATGAGCTCCGCAGTCAACACCTCTCGTTTTTGGTCCAGGATCTCGTAGCCTTCGCGTGCGAATTCCAATTCCTGTTTCATGCGCAGCAGGTTGCTGCGTGTGGGCGGAACGTTAATGCGCGGCATGGCCACCCCCGTAATATCGTTTGATTTCGTCTGGGCTGACGCGGGTGAGTTCCTCTTGCGGCAGCATGGAGAGCAGCCGCCACCCAATGTCCAGGGTTCTTTCGATAGTCCGGTTTTCCGTCAGTCCCTGCTTCACGAGTTCTTGCTCGAAAGCCCGCCCGAATTTCAGGTATTGCTGGTCTACCGTCGAGAGTTCCTCTTCGCCGATCACCGACGCCAGCGACCGCACGTCCTGGACGTGGGCGTAGGCGGCATAGAGCTGCGCCGACAGGTGACTGTGGTCGGCGCGGGTACGCCCCTCGCCGATGCCGTCCTTCATCAGCCGCGACAGGCTGGGCAGCACCGAGATGGGTGGATAGATGCCCTGGTGCGTGAGATCACGGCCAAGCACGATCTGACCCTCGGTGATGTAGCCGGTGAGGTCGGGCACGGGGTGGGTGATGTCGTCGTTGGGCATGGTGAGAATTGGGAGCTGAGTGATGGAGCCCTCGCTGGTCTTGATGCGTCCCGTGCGCTCGTATAGGGAGGCCAGGTCGCTGTAGAGATAGCCAGGGTATCCCTTGCGGCTGGGCACCTCGCCCCGGATGTTCGAAATCTGGCGCAATGCCTCGCAATAGTTGGTCATGTCGGTAAGGACGACCAGCACATGCATCTGGCGCTCAAAGGCCAGGTACTCGGCCAGGGTGAGTGCGGCACGGGGGGTCACCAGACGCTCCACCGGCGGATCGTCGGCCAGGTTGAGGAACATAGCCACGCGGGTCAGCGCGCCACTTTCGGCGAAAGCGTCGCGGAAGTAGGCCGCCACGTCGTGCTTGACGCCCATGGCGGCGAAGATGATGGCGAACTGCGCCGACTGGGATGGCGACTCGCCGGCTGGTGCACCCAGCGTGGCCTGGCGCACGATCTGGGCGGCGAGCTGGTCGTGGGGTATGCCGGCGCCGGAGAAGAGGGGCAGTTTCTGACCCATCACCAGGGTGTTCATGCCATCAATGGCTGAGATGCCCGTCTGGATATAGTCGCGGGGATAAACACGCGCCGTGGGATTGATGGGTTGTCCGTTGATGTCGGCATAGTGGTCGGTCAGCGGCTGTGGGCCGCCGTCGAGCGGCGTTCCCAGGCCGTCAAAGACGCGGCCCAGCATCTCCTCGGCCACCGGGATGTGCAGCGGCCCTCCCAGGAAGCGGACGCGCGTGCCGTCAATGGACAGGCCCGTGGTACCGGCGAAAACCTCCACCACCGCCACGTCCTCGCCCACCTCCAGCACGCGGCCACGGCGCAAGCGTCCCTGCGAGTCGACGACCTCCACCACCTCGTCGTAGCCGACGCTGCCGGCACCCTCTACCACTACGATCGGGCCTTCGATGCGGGTCACACCGACGACTTCCTGCCCCCCTTGATCCAGCAACTCGCTCATCTGTACTCCGTCTCCAGTTGATCCATCTGCTCGTCCATCTCTTTTCGGATGTCGTCCAGCTTGGTCAACTCGTCGTTGGTGATGAGTGTCTTCATTCGTATCAAAGTGTTCACCAGCGGTAGGCTGTGGATGACCACGACGGGCGCGTTGCGCTTGATGATGCGCTGTGCCCTGACGTGAAAATGCAGAATCAGGTCCAGTATGCGTATCTGCTTCTGGATGGTCGAATAGGCATCCACCTCGTCCAGCGCGTTCTGCTGCAAAAAACCCTCGCGCAGCAGCCGCGCCGTTTCCAACATCAACCGCTGCTCGTCGGGCAACGCATCCGGCCCCACGAGCTTGACGATCCGCGACAGGCGGTTCTCCTGGTTCAGGATCTCCATGGCCTGGGCGCGCATGGCGTACCAGTCCTGGCCTACCTGTTCACGCCACCAGCCGGCCACGTCCTCCAGGTATTCGCTATAGCTATCCAGCCAGTTGACCGACGGGAAGTGGCGTGCCGAGGCCAAAGCCTTGTCCAGCGCCCAGAAGCAGCGAATGAACCGCTTGGTGTGCTGCGTGACCGGCTCGGAGAAGTCGCCTCCTGGCGGGGAGACGGCTCCGATGACGCTGACCGAGCCGGATTGGCCGTTCAGCGTTTCCACGAAACCGGCCCGTTCGTAGAACTCGGCCAGGCGAGTCGCCAGGTAGGCCGGGTACCCCTCCTCGGCGGGCATTTCTTCCAGCCGCCCCGATATCTCACGCAGGGCCTCTGCCCAACGGGAGGTCGAGTCGGCCATCAAAGCCACGTGGTAGCCCATGTCGCGATAGTACTCGGCGATGGTGATGCCGGTGTAGATGCTCGCCTCGCGGGCGGCCACCGGCATGTTCGACGTGTTGGCGATGAGCACGGTGCGCTCCATCAGCGGGCGGCCGCTGCGGGGGTCAACCAGTTGCGGGAATTCTTGCAACACTTCGGTCATCTCGTTGCCGCGTTCGCCGCAGCCGATGTAAACGACCACTTGCGCATCCGACCACTTGGCGATGCTATGTTGGGTCACCGTCTTTCCCGCCCCAAACCCGCCAGGGATGGCGGCGGCGCCCCCTTTGGCCAGGGGGAAGAAGGTATCCAGCACCCGCTGGCCTGTGATCAACGGCACGGCTTGTCCCCCACGAGAACGGTAGGGACGCGGCCGGCGCACGGGCCAACGCTGTAGCATGGTCAGCTCTTGCTCGCCATTGCCCGTGCGCAGGCGGGCGATGGGCTCCTCGATGGTATACTTGTCCGCCAACGCTACCCAGGTAAGGGTCCCCTCCAGATCCGGAGGAACCATCACCCGATGTTCGAGGGCCGGTGTCTCTGGGACGGTGCCCAGGATCGCACCACCGCTCACGGCGTCGCCAGCCTGGAGCACGGGTGTGAAACTCCATCGGTCCTGGCGGTACAATGGAGTGAAGTGCATGCCCCGCCCAATGAACGACCCGCTGTGCATCTCTATCACGGGCAAGGGACGCTGCACGCCGTCAAAAATGCTGCGCAGCAGACCGGGCCCCAGTTCCACCGAAAGCGGCATCCCCGTGCCGTACACCGGCGCGCCCGGCCGCATGCCCGAGGTCTCCTCGTACACCTGGATCGTGATGACGTCGGCCTCCAACCCGATGACTTCACCCACTAGGTGCTTCTCGCCGACCTCGACCAGTTCCAACATGCTCACCTGGCGCGAACCACGGGCGTGGACCACCGGCCCGTTAATCCACGTCACCGTCCCGACCTGTTGGCTCATAGTGACTCTCCCATCAGGAGGTGATATACCTGGGAGCGAAGCACATTCTGCAATCGGCTCAACCGGGCTTCCAGCGTGTTGTCATACTGCCGATGCCCATCCACCGTCTCCACAATCACCCCCGTGCCTCGCTTCAGCGGCGTCCCAAGTTGCACCTGCACCCCCAGTTCCTTTGAAATCTCGGCCAGCACCTGGCCTGTCAAGAGCATCTGCGTCTGTTCGTCCGCCCGGACCCGGGCCGTATTGGTTCCCAGGTGGATCAAGGCTTCTCGGAGCAGGCGGCGCGCGATTTGATCGTAA
>JAHELX010000301.1:4676-7409 GCA_024643945.1 Anaerolineales bacterium | reverse complement strand
CTCCCACCCGCGTACCTCAAGCTGATGTGGCACCAACACCGGTGAGTGTCGCGATTGCTACCACACTCACTCATACGTTGACGCCCACGCCGTCACCAACCCCCTCCCGCATGGCCACGTCAACGTCAATTCCTACCTCCACACCCATGCCGATCTCAACGCCCACTCCGCTTGCTGCACCAACCCATACGCAGGTTCCTGCCGCGCCGCCTGCGCCAGTTCACCCTGCGTTGCAGGGGAAACTGGCCTTCTCCCTGCCGCAGGGCACCAGCTACAAGGTTTATGTGGTCGAGGTAGGCCCGACCCCGCCCACCAGCCTGTATGCCAGCATTGGCAACGCCCGCCAGCCGGCCTTGAGCCACGACGGCCAATGGTTGTTGGCCAACGCTACTGGAGGTGGGATGGATGCAATTGCACGCTTGACGAGTCAAGGTTACCAGGCTGCCCCGGTTACTTGCGCTCTGAACACAGCCGAGAGTGGCCGTCCCACCTGGTCGCCGGACGACCGTTTCCTGGCCTTCGACGGCCTGGGCGCGGACGTGGTCAACCCCCAGATTTACATCCAGCGTGTGGATGAGGTGGACTGCAACCTGGAGGACAATCGGCTGCTGGTGGCAGGGGGCTATGCCACAGATCCCAACGGACTTTATCCCCTATGGGGGCCGGATGACCGCATATACTTTCGGAGCTGCGCCACCTGGGACCCCCAGGGGGCGAGCAATTGCGGTATCTGGTCGGCCCAAAAAGATGGGGGCGAGGTACGCCAACTGACCGATAACCCCAACCATCTGCCCACCGACGTGAACCGGGAGCGTTTGCTCTTCATGTTCAACAACGGCGGAAATTGGGACGTCTATTCGGTCAGTCTGAAGGGTGGCGCCCTGCAGAACCTGACCCATCATCCTGATGTAGATGTGTGGGGGACACTCTCGCCCGACGGGCGCAGTATCGCCTTTTTGTCGAACCGGAGCGGCCGGTGGGCCATCTGGCTGGCGAATGGTGACGGCAGCAACCCCCGCGAGTGGCTCCCTATCAACCCTGATTGGGGAGAAGTAGACCCCGACCGGATTGGTCAGGAACGGATGTCGTGGAGAGAGTAAGCGCAAAAGGGGATATGAAGGATGTTCCAACTACAATGCGCAAAATCCCTTATAGCCCTGCGTCGTTCCGAGCCAGAGTACAGACATGCAGACGGAGAGTGCAAATGGCTTGGCAGAAGACTCGACTGAAGCAGATTGAAGATAATCTAGGCCAAGACCTGGCACTTCTGGCAGAATATGAAGCGGATTTACGCCTGGCCGACGATCCCAAGCAGCGGTCCAAATGCCAGGTCGAAATTGACCGGTTAAAAAGTGCCATCGCTCTGGGCGAGTCCGAGAAGCGAACTTTGCTGTCTCAGCCACCTCAGCCATCCCAGGTAATAGATTGGCCCCCATCAAAGTTGGCGCGTGTGATTTTAACGCGAGAAGGCCGCGAGATGATACTGATCCCGGCAGGTAAATTTCTCTATGGTGCTGAGCAGGCTGAGGTGGATTTGCCAGCGTATTACATTGACCGTTACCCGGTGACCAACGGCGACTACCGACGATTTCTTGAAGCCAGTCAACGCCCTACGCTTGGCCACTGGTCCGATGGCGTCTTGCCGCAGGGCAAGGAGCGGCATCCCATCATCAACCTGACCTATTCTGAGGCGTTGAGCTATGCTCAATGGGCTGGTAAGCAACTACCGACTGAACAGGAATGGGAAAAGGCCGCTCGGGGTACAGATGGGCGCTTGTGGCCGTGGGGGCACCAGTTTGAGGAGCGATTGTCCAGCGGCGTATGGCAACTGGAATTTGAGCGGCGCGACACTACAGCGATCGGAAGCTTTTCACCTCAAGGCGACAGCCCTTACGGGGTCAGCGATGTCGGGCATATCTGGGAATGGACGTCAAGCTGGTTTGAACAGGGGCGATACAAGGTAGTGCGAGGTGGTGCGTGGCGCAACGTACAGCAGCCACCCCTTATCATCAACCGCAGCTTTGAAGATGACCGCGCTCATGATGTTGGCTTTCGGTGTGTTGCCGAAGTTGAAAAGATAAGCAGCATCCTGGCCTCGGTCCTGGCAGGGTAAGCGGAGGTTACACGATGAGTCGCAAAGAGGATCTTGAAAAGAGTATTCGTGAATCCTACCAATTCGTTCGCGACTATGAAACCATTCGACAAGACACGAACGACCCCAGAGAGAAACGTCGCGCCGAACGCATCATAAAGGAACAGTGGGAACTCATCAGAGGCTACCTGGCCGAATATGTTCCTTTATGTGAAAACTTGGGCTTAGCCATGGCTCAAGACATTGCTGAAATTGCTGTTGCAGTTCGTATCAGCAGAGGGGAACAAATGTATTCCACGTCGTCTTTGCCCGCAACTTCAAAGTCAACCCTAGCATCCTTTTCTGAGGCCCACGCCCTTCTCATCGGTGTCGACGACTACACCCACCTCGGCTTCGCCAAGTTATCTGCCACTGTGCGCGACGCACGAGCCATTGCCGCCACCCTCACTGACCTGACCCGCTGTGGCTATCCGACGGCCAATGTTCGCTTGCTCACCCATGAGCAGGGCACAGCCGCCAACATTCGTGCCGCCTTACAAACCATAGCTCAATCTATCAACCTCAAATCTACTGTCTTTATCTACTTCTCCGGTCATGGCGGGCGCGCACTGGAAAATGGGATCTGGCGTACCTACCTCTGT
>JAHELX010000301.1:0-4666 GCA_024643945.1 Anaerolineales bacterium | reverse complement strand
TCCCGGCGACGAGTTCAGTGCTTTGTTAGGAGCCATCCCGGCTCAAAAGATGCTGGTGATGCTGGACGCCTGTCACGCGGCTGGTTCCGCCGAATTAAAGGCCGCCGGTGCGGCCGCCGTGTGGAAATCCGGTCTCTCCGATGATTACTACGAAGCTCTCAGTCGGGGCGGCGGCCGCGTGGTTATCGCTTCGTCGCGGGAAGATCAGTTCTCTTATGTCCGTTCGCAGGGCGACCTGAGCTTGTTCACCTACCATCTGCTGCAGGCGCTGAACGGCAAGGCCGCCGTGCGCGGCGACGGTTTTATCCACGTGCTGGACGTGTTCCATTACATCAACGAGGCGGTGCAGGCCGACGAGTCAAAACAGACACCCATCCTCAAAGTCAAGGACCTAGATCTGAACTTTCCGATTGCCCTCGACCGGGGCGGCAGGAAGGGGGCCAGATCCACATTGATGATGACGGATGTCGTTACTATCCGCGAGCAGATTGTCCGCGATCCCATCGCCGGGGCAAAGTCGTTAGGCGACTATCTGGCTACCCATCCCAAACGGGCAGCAAGGCGCAGCGAAGTGGACCTCAAGCGGGCTGAACTGGAGCGTATCCAGCACGACCTGGACCTCTTCGGTCCTAACGAGAACGATAAAGCCGCTAAGAACCGCATAGTGTTCTTTCTGCTACAGGTATGTATGGAGTTGGAACTCACTTAAGCCGGAGATTAATCGTTTAGATGTAGTTCTCAACTGGTTGCGAGTAATGACAATGACGACTATGAATGTCTGCGAAGCATGCGGCCATCAACAACCGGCCACTTCATCCTACTGTTCGAAATGTGGCAACTTGATGCCCGGTCTGGGCACCGGGCTACTACCTCCTAAATTTATTCTGCAAGGCCGCTATATCATTCTGGACAAGCTGGGCCAGGGTGGCATGGGAGCGGTGTACAAAGCTGCTGACCAACGCATCAAGGGCAAGATTTGGGCCATCAAGGAGATGTCCGATGCAGCCATCACTGACCCATACGAGAAGGCCCAGGCCATCGCCGCTTTTAAGCAGGAAGCGCAACTGCTGGCGCGTCTGAGTCACCCCAACATTCCCAGGGTGACTGATTTCTTCACCGAAAACCAAAAACATTACATTGTGATGGAATTCGTGCCAGGCGAAACGCTGGAGGATCGTGTCAATCGCCAGGGCGCGCCGTGCGGCGAGGCAGAAGTGCGTGACTGGGCTGGACAAATGTGCGAGGTGCTTGCCTACTTGCACAACCAAACCCCACCCATCATCTTTCGTGACCTGAAGCCGGCCAACATCATGCTCACCCCGCAGGGGCAACTCAAGTTGATAGACTTTGGCATCGCCCGCTTGTTTCAGCCCGGAAAGGGCAAGGATACCCGGGCTCTTGGCACCCCTGGCTATGCACCGCCGGAACAATTTGGGCGGGGGCAGACCGACGCCCGCTCCGACATCTACAGCCTGGGGGTAGTGCTCCACGTCTTGCTCACCCGGCACGATCCGGCCACAACACTCTTTAGCATGCCCCCGGTGCGGCAGCTCAACCCGGGCGTTTCGCCCAAGCTGGAACTGATTATTACCAAGGCGACCCAGCCCGCCAGCTCGCAGCGCTACCAGAGCGCCGAGGAGATGCACCAGGCGCTGGTTGGCTCGCTGCCACCCTCGCCACCTCCACCGCCTGGGCCACAGCCGGCCCAGCCGCCACGCAGCGCTCTGCCCTGGGCGACTTTGGCTGGTCTCGCCTTGTGTGTCGTTTTGGCCTTGGGGTTGGGTATTACCGTGACTATCAATTTGCTACGACCCGCCCCAACGCCTGCTGTCGCTGTGGTGCCACCTACGCCCCACGCACCCACCCGCACGCCGACCTCAGCGGCGACGGCCACAGTGGCCTCCGGCGCAACGCCCACCCCCACGTCAACAGAATGGCCCACGCCCACCCAAAGGCCGACGCCAAGCATACCGAACAGCACGCCGACGCTCGACCCGTCTGCATACGAGTCGGCCATCACCCAAGTCGTGTTCAAATACAGTGAGGTCAAGATCGAGGCCACCACCTATCTCGATCCATCTGGCCTGAGTGAGGTCTTAGTTGACCCGGTGCTGGAGCGACAGAAACGTTCCGTCTGCTGGCTGCGCAGCGAGGGATTGCATTACGTTTATAGCGACCGCAACTTTGACGTTGAGAATATGATCTTTGAGGATGATCGACATGCCACGCTGTTGGCTCAGGTCAGTGAAAAGCGCGTATTGTATCGGCAGGACGGGAGCGTTTACCGGGACTATGGACAGGAAACTTATCGCGCCGTTTACCAGTTGGAGCGCACAGGTGACAATACCTGGTACATCTACTGCTTTCAAGCTTTGGAAAAGGACGATCCGGTCCAGTGCACGGTAGAGTTAACGGACCCGAATCCCTGTAGCGAGTAACACGAAAAACCGCTGACGGATGACGAATAGTTGTTCCGCCATCCTTCGCCAATCGGTGGTGAGGCAATGCCAGACAAGAGAGAGCAAACGAAAACTACCCCTTCCGGTCCCCAACCAGCGCGGCCGGTTCGCCCCACGCAAGACCTGGGTCCCCTGGTCCCCAGGCGACGGCGCAGGTCGCTGGTGTGGATAGCTATCGTTGCCGTCGTCTGCCTGGCGCTGGCTCTGGGGATGGCCTGGGTCCTCCTCGGCAAAGGCACACAGGTTATCCTCATTGGCCCACAGATTCCTCAGGCCACGTCAACCCCGTCGCTGGTTGCCGGCCGCCAGGAGGAGCCCACGCCCGGTGGCCCGGGAACCAGCGTCGTAACGGGTAGCGCCGTGGCACCTTCAACGGTAACACCGACGGCTGTTCGTACCCTTCCTGCCGCCTCGCCCTCAGACCGGCTGGCCGAGGCCCAGGTAGCCCTCCAAGGGGCGTTAGAAACGGGCGACCGCCAGTCAATTCAGACCGTGCTCGACTTGCTGGCAGAGATCGAGGCTGCCGATCCGGCGGCGACTGGCGAAACAGACGGCTTGCGGTCACAAGCCGGTTACGCACTGGACACGCTGGATGGCACCGTCTATCCCAATGCGGATAACACGACGCGCTGGACGCTGACCACGACCGATGGCCAGCGGTTGGTGTATCCGATTGACCTGAGCATCAGCCCCGAGGGGGTCTATGTCATCGACAGCGGCAGCCTCTATCGTGCCGATTGGCCAGCTTTGGCGGCCGGTGGCGGCGAACTGGCCGTGACGGCGATTCTGACGCCGGCCAGGCAAATTGGCGGCTACCCGGTGAAAGAGATTGTGGCCGTGGAAGCAGCCCATACGGACGACGCCATCTACGTGCTGGATAAATCCAACGATGTATATCGCTATCAGGTCAGCAGTGGGATGTGGTATCTGGAGCAACCGCCAGCCAGCCAGTACAGCCAGCCCGATCCGCTCTATCTCAGCATCAGCACGTACCTCAACCGGCTCTATATTCTCGACCCGGCGCGCAATCAAATCTGGCGGCACCCACCCAACGAATACGGCCCTGGCTTCTTGCCCGGCACCCTGCCCTGGCTGGTGGGCCCGGGTGAGCCCGACGTCAGCAACGGGATAGACCTGGCGATTGATGGGGACATCTACGTTCTCGGGCGGGATGGGACCATCACCAGGCATAAAACGGGCGCGCCGAACGAGGTCGCCCGCTTCAGCCTGGCCGTGGCCGATGGCTTGAGTCACGTGCCAGGGTTGGAGGATTTGTCCATGCGTCCGGTCGCCTTATTCGCCAACGCGGAGGGCGTGGCGTTGTACGTAGCTGATGCCGGCCGCCGCCGCGTGGTGGCTCTGGACCGCAGGAACGGGGCACTGCTGCAGCAGTGGGTGGCCCCTGACAATCTCGACTTTGCTGCGCTGCATGGCGTCGCCCAAAGAGCAGACCGCCTTTACATGCTGGCCGGCGCGGATCTTTACAGCTATGACCTCAGCCAGGGTATCACCGCCACGCTGTCGCTGACCGGACACCTGCCCATTTTACAACCGTTCCCGGACCCTGACCCAGACACTTTGCATCCAGGCGACCTGGCGCCCAATGATCCCCGCCTGCCGTCACTGTTGGCCACGTACGCCTTCACTATGCCCATCCAGGGCGCACTCTTGCCTGACCGGGGCGCCGTTTATCCTGGCTCGCGCCGCGCCTATCGCTACGGTGTCCACGAGGGGCTGGATCTGTATGGGGAAGATGTCGGGGTCGAGGTCCAGGTGGGCACGCCGGTGTATGCTGTTGGCGATGGAGTCATTCTGCGCGCTGACCGGGACTACCAGGAGATGAGCCTGGACGAAGTCAACGCCTTGTTAGCGGACGCCCATTTGCGCCATATCACGCCGCCTGAAACGCTGGATAAGCTGGGCGGCCGGCAGGTCTGGATTGATCACGGCCAGGGTCTGGTCACCAAGTACCTGCATTTGAGCGGCATTGCGGACGGCATTAGCGTCACGCAGCGCGTCCAGGCCGGCCAACTCATCGGTTACGTCGGCTTATCCGGCACGCCGGATGGCATCCAGGGCAACACCCAGTTCCCGCATCTGCACTTTGAGATGCGCACCGGCAACGCGAACCAATACTACCTGGGACAATGGCTGACGATTGAGGCGACGCGGCGCGCCTTCGAGCGCATCTTCAACGTCCCGGTGCG
>JAHELX010000300.1 GCA_024643945.1 Anaerolineales bacterium | reverse complement strand
ATCAGCCCCAGGCCCTCGATCAGGCGCTGACCGAGCGCCTGCCAGACCTGCGGGTCGCCCTGGCCGACTGTCTGACCTATCTGCTGAAGCTGGCGAATCAGGCGGGAGTGGACCTGGAATCCGCTTATCTGGACTTGATAGATCAGAAGACGGTGACAAGGAAGGAGTGAAAAGTGAAAAAACAGTTTATCGCCATCGCCGGCAATGTGGGGGTGGGCAAAAGCACGCTGACCGCGATGCTGGCGGAGAAGCTGAGTTGGGAGCCCTTTTACGAAGCGGTCGGGGATAATCCCTACCTGGCCGACTTTTACAAAGACATGCGACGCTGGAGCTTTCATTCCCAGATTTTTTTCTTGTCGCGTCGCTTGCGCCACCATCACCAGTTGCTCAGCAGCCCCAACTCGGTGGTGCAGGACCGCAGCGTGTACGAAGACGCTGAGGTCTTTGCTCGCAACCTCTATCAGCAGGGCCATATGAGCGACCGGGACTATTACAGCTACCGTGAGTTATACGAAGTGCTGGCGCTGTTTCTGCCTCCCCCCGATTTGATTGTCTATCTCAAAGCCTCGGTGCCTACCCTCTTGGAACGCATCATCAAGCGAGGCCGTGACTTTGAGCGCGACATCTCGCCTCTCTACTTGCAGCAGCTCAACGAATTGTACAATGCGTGGATTGAAGACTTCACCCTTTGCCCCGTCCTCACCATCCCCTCCGATGACCTGGACTTCGTCCGCTTTAACGGACACCTGGACGTGATCGCCGACCAGCTATTGGAGAAGTTGGGGCGCGAAGTGATGCTGCCTTTGCAGAAATGAGGCACTCTGGGACGTGAAACATTAGGGGAAAAACGGGATGCTGAAGCAGGTGTCTTCTACCGGATGGTCCCCCGCACAATCACTTTTCCCTCATACCACTCAGCCGATGTGAAACGCACCGGCAGCAACTCGGCGCGCTGGAGTTGGGTCTGGATTTCTTGTTCCATCGCTTCGCGGATAGGGCCGGGAACCGGCAGGCTCAGCTCCAGAATTTCTATCACTGGTAATCTATCTTCCAACGTGATGTGTGCTTTACCGCCCACGTGCATGCGCAGGCCAGCAATGGTGGCATCGCCTTCCCCCGCTACGTAATCGGGGGTGATTTTAACCTGGGGGTGCTCAAAGGGAATTTGAGGATAGCGTTGCAGATACCAGGTGATGGTCTGTTCCGCCTCTAACTCCGTCAGGGTGACCTCCCAGGTTTCGCCTGAGTGATCGCCGGAGCCAATGTACTCCAGTAAGGCAACAACTTCTGGGTCCCGGATTGGATCTACAACGTGAGGCTCTGGCAAGGCTGACAGATGTTTAGCCCAGGTGAAAAGATTGGCCGTGATCAAGGCTATGGCTATCCACAAGTCTGGATGGTTAAGACGAATACGTCTTGATGTGTTCATATTCCTCTTATTAGAAGTTGCAGTCCAGCAATTCCCGCCGGAACAATCGCCACCACGCATGCCAGGGCCCAGATTGCCACGCTTCTGTCAGAAAGGGCGAATTCGACATCAGCCGATTCAGCGCCAGATGGTGCGCCGGGTACTTTCACGTTTTGTGCGATGGAGCGCCCGATTCCCAGCGCGGCCAGGCCCAGCACAATAAGCAAAGCCAGAGTTGTCCCCGCTGCTGATAATCCCAGCACATCAATCTCCCTGGGAAGTTGTCCGAAGAATTGTGCCCCGGCCAGGGTGATCACCAGTAATGAACCGCCGTTCCAGAGAGCGTGTATCCCGCTGGCCAGGCCAAAACGCGCCAACCAATTCAGCCAGGCATTTGATTCACCTTTCAAAATATCATGCCAACCCAGCGCAACCAGGCCAGACCCAATCGGGTGGATAGCGCCGCCCAGTGCCCTCACGATCAGAATCCCGGCCCAGAAGGAAAGGCCGGCGCTGGCATAAACTACATTCTCCAAAGCAGCAAATCCGGCCCCGGCCATTGCCCCCACCAGAAAGGCGTCCCGGCGAGAGAGACGGCCTATCAACGGCAGCGTCACCAGCGGTTTGGCGAATTCTTCGGCCAGAGGCGCAATCAAGGCCATTTGAATGAAAATATAAATGAAGCCGGGGCTGGTGATGGCCCAGGCAATGTCTTCTCCAGCCAGGGCGTCGATCAATGCTTCCAGGCTCTTCAGCGCCGTATTGGCCAGATTAAAAACCAGGGCCAGGATGATGGCGATGAGCAAGATTTCCAATACGATCGCAATCAGCACGCTCGCAGTAGCACCTCCGGCAAAGGCCACCAGGCCTCGTCGCCAGGTCAGTCCTTCTACTTGCTGGCGGGTGAACCAGGCAATGGCCAGGAGAGGCGGTAGGGCAGCGGCCACTAGCAAAACCGGCGGAAAGAACAACCCGGAGGCAAAATCGTTCTCCAGAATGAACAGGCCGATGGCGACGAACAAGCCAAAGACGCCGGCCAGTGCCCAGGCTGGCGGCAGACGCAATGGTTTTGAAGTTTTACCTTGCAATGAACGCAAACTATGCCAGGCCACGCTCATCCCGGCTCCCACTGTTACCAGCATAAGCGTGAAAGTGACCAACCCCAGGCGAATCGCGTCAGAACCGCCGCCATCCACTGTCCACCATAAGGTGGTACACAGAAAAGCAAATGTCGCCGGCAAACCTGGCAAAGCCAGAAGCAGGCCGGCAATGGCAATGGCGCGCTTCAGCCGAGGCGTCATAGAATTTACTCCCACGATTCCAGCACTTCTCGCCATACTCTTATATCTTCCAATTTGCGCTCAATCACTATGGCTGCTATGACCACCAACAGCCCAATCACTCCAAAAACAATCCACTGATTGATAGACCACAACGAGTTGATCAACTGAGCGATAGTCGACAGAATTACCCCGATCATGCCGACGTATAGAAAGCGGCGCAGGCGGCGGGCACTTCCCCACCAAAAGGCAGCGAATCCCTCTGTCCCCAACAGCAGCGCATACTGCCAGCCGAAGAGTAATGTCTGCCAGAAGAGAGAGCCCATCATCAACAACACCGCCGCGTAGTCGAGCCAGCGCGCGAGAGTTCTATTTCCCTGTCGCCACTCCAGGTAAGCAATACCCAACAAATATAACCCGGCTGGTATGGCATACCACTGCACCCGTGCCGCGCTGTCCCATTGCTGAATGTAGAATGCGTGTAACATCCAGGCAGCCAACAACATCCCAATCGCGACGTACCCCAAACGTAGCAGTCGCCGTGTAAAGGCAGCAGCCACGTACAGCAGTCCCAACCAGGCCAATACCCCCACCACCATCTGCACCGTAGCCAGGTCCACAATTTCTCGGAAGGGAAAACCCAACATGGCTCTGACCGTCCATCTCACCAGGTCCAGGCCCAGCCAGGCGGTGAGACTCAGGCTGCTAAAGGAGACTACAATGCCAGATCTTTGCAATGGCTGTTCCCAGATCGCCAACCATGGGTGCAACTCTTGGCTTTCTTTCAAACTGTTACGCACCAGTGCCAACCCATATCCTGCCAGGCCATATCCCAGGGCTAACCTGGCCAAAGCGATTGGCGATCCCTCAATTGGCCCGGCCAGGGCTGACAACCATTGCACCAGGGCGACTACCCCCAGAGTGGCGCTGATGTAAGGCATCCAGGACGACAGCCAAAACGAAGCCAAAACGGCGATCAAAAGAGCATGCGTCAGGCTGACCGCAACCCCGGCCCAAGTCCCTTCCAGGCTGGATAATTGCGCAACGACGATGTCGAGCAATGCCATGAGGTAAAGCGGACGTGACCATCCCGCAAAAATTCGTCCGGGGTGAAGAGGCGAGCCTTCTGCTCGCCACCGCTCAATGACCAGCGCAACCGCTGTGGTAATTAGGGTCACTGGCAGGAATCGGAACCAGCCCAGTGCCGGATACTGCCACCAGCCCAACGCCTTCAGAAAGTAAATCGCAGCCAGATGCCCTGCCAGGGCCGTGGCCAGCAGCCACGCTCGCAGCCGAAAGCGATAGATAGCCCAGCCATATAGGGGCATGAGCAGGGCAAAACTCAAGGCCGACAATCCCGCCCTGGATTCGGTGAAGATGGGACTGGCTGTGGCCAGGCCCAGGCCGAGAGTGTAGAGCGGCAGCCCCCACCAGCCCAACAATCGATCCGCCAGGGCCACCGGCCAGCGAGCCGCGTCTTCCCATGGGAACGCTTGCCGGACGTCAAACGCTGCCTTGCCTCTATCGAAGAAACGATAGTCGAGCCCCCAGCCAATAGCCAGGGCCGCAATGGCACCGGGGAACAGGGCCAGTCCATAATATTCGGGTCTGAGGCCTGACTTTTGCAGGCCGATGGCGTACGGCACGATGGCCAGCGCGCTGGCCGGGGTCAGCAGCAAAGGTTGGCGTAGCCAGATGGCGCTGATTGCGTACAGCAGCGCCGCGCTCCCATATCCCCACAGCGCCCCGGTTTGATCCTGGCTCGATGGGGGCAGGCCCAGAGCAACCAGTGCAAAGCCTATGGTCAGGGTGGCCGTGCCAAAAGCGGGGAGATTGACCCGGCGCAGCGCCCAGGCTAACGCCAGGTAAATCGAAGCCAAACCAATCAACCACCAACCGTGGCGATTACCGGCTACCCCTGCTTCCCCTAAAGCCAGCAAAAGAGAGACGGGCACAACCGCTGCTGCGGGGTACACCCAGAGTGGATTTCTGAATAGGCGGGCAGAAGCCAACATCAGCAAAGCATCAAAGAGCAGCACCAGCGCCAGCAGAGGTGATTGATGTGCCACCAACATGGTGCCAACTATTGTCGCCACGTAGCCCGGCAGGTATCCTGGCAATGCATAGCCGCTGGCTGGCTTACGTCCCGGGGCGATGTGCTTGAGCCACTGGCCGGCTGCCAGTCCCAGGGGACCAAAAGCCAGGAGCATCAGTCCGTAATGCTCGTGCCGGGCGGCCGGCAGCAGCCAGGCCACCAGGTAAACACACCAGACCGGAACCATGCCCAATGCGGGGTACAGAAATTTCGTCTGTCCAAGGATTGACTTCTCATCGCCGGTATTTTTTGACCGGCGATAGTCCAGCGCCCCCGCCAACCCATACATGCCAATGGCCAGGGCGAAGGTAAAGCGGCCTGTATCCACATTGGCGATACCCCACAGGAGGGATAAGGGAAGTAGTGCATGGGCCACTGACTTAAGCGGCAGGGCATACGCCCGCGACGCAAGCCGGTCCAGCATCAAACTGACCAGAAAAAGCGCCCATGCCAGCAGCGCCCAACTGAGAGCAAAGCCCGGCAGCGTAGGCCGGTAAGGGGTGAACCAGCCCAGGTTGGTCAAGATCGTCCAGGGCGCGAAAATGAGGAGCGCCGCCAGCCACATAAAGCGCGCCTGTCGAAATAACCGGGCAGATAGGACGTACAGGCCAACGATCAACACCAGCCCGATGCTGGCCCAGATTTGTTGGACGCGTCCGCCACCCAACAGCCACAAATTGCGAATGAGCGCCAGGCCGATAATACCGGCGGAAGCAATCCAGCCCGTCACCAGCAACGGCCGCTGATAGAGTCGCCAGGCTAATCGGATGAATGCCTGCCGCCGGCGATTTCTCATACGAGGCCGCTGGCGCAGCCAATATAGGCCACGCTCAGCCAGAATAAAGGCAATCACTCCCAGCGCCCCTTTGGCCGCTGATGAGCCGCGGCCCGTGCTATACATGATGACGATGAAGGCCCCACTGGCCGCACCCAACCAGGCAGCTATATGGCCCCACTGCTCTTTGTAAGTACCCCAGGCGTAAAGCCCGTAGACAACAGCCAACAAGAGCTGACTGGCAGCCCCCCACAGGCGCATCTCATCCGTCCAGGGGACGTCAAAGAAGAGGTCATCAAAGGGACGAACGTAAATCCGCCAGAGCAGGATGAGGGTTAATATGTGAGCCGTGACGTACAGTGGGAGCAGGAAGCGATGGCTAAATATGGCCGATCTTTGTCGCTCGGTCCACAAGCCGGCCAGAACATAGACGGCGACCAGCAGCGCCAGGGCAAAGCTCAGGGCGTCGAAGGGCAGACGCAGACGATCTAGCAACAGGGCGTAGCCCCAAGCCGTCACCAACCCGCCCGGCGCCAATCCCCACGATTGCCGGTTGGCGATGGCGTCCACAATGTAGAGCAGGCCCACGGCCAGCAGGCTGATGGCAGGGGTATAGCCCTCCGGCGTAATAGCGAAAGCAGTGATCGGAGCTGCAAGGCTGACCAACAGGCCGGTCACATACCAGGGCCAGCGATAGGCGCCGTCCGCCCCGGCCGAGGTGAGCCGCCAACTGAGCGCAACCATCCCCCAGGCCAAAGCAGCCAGGGCCAGTGGCAGGCCGAAATCGAGCGCACGCCGATTGGCAAAAAGAAGCCAAAGCCATACGGGCAAGGGCAGAGCCGTAAACCAGTGAAAGATGGAGTCGCGCCAGTAAGCCAGAGGCGGCGGCGACAGGCCCCATACTGCCGGGCGATCGGAGGGGGCATCTTCTTCCGTCCTCTTTTGGGTGATTTCCCGCCGGCCGTCTCCAGCGGCAAAACCAGGCTGCCCAAGCTGAGCTAACCGGGCCCCCCAGGCAGCCAATCCCAGCCAGTTGCCGAGGGCATAGGCCAGCAAATGGCCGTCGTAGGGGACGAGAGAGGGCAAAAGGGCCAGGGCCGCTATGGCATAACCGGCCGTGACCAACGGTCCGGCAAAACTGTGCCCTGCGCTTCTCGAATCCCGGCCGGCTGAGCCTGCCGGAGGACGGCTCCCGGGGATTGAGAGCCGGTTTCCTGACCTGAAGGCAATGACGATGTGTGCGATGGCAAGCGAGGCCCAGCCGAGGGTCAATGGGGCTCTCGTTACACTCAGCTCAGTGATCCCAAAAGTAGTGGCTGAGAGGGAGAAGAAGGAAGCCACATATAGATAGCGGGGCCGCCGCCAGAGAAGGGCAGCCAGGACAGCAGCGCCAGCCAGGACGACGTGGCTGCTGGCGGCGGCGGCGCTGCTGGTCAGGTCTGTGAGAGACCAGAGCGCGGCGATGGCCAGCAAGGCCACACCCCACCCGGCAGCAGTGCGCCCGTGACTTTGAATAATCGGGTCGTCTTCGTGGCCTAGCAATTTGTAGCCGGTCACGAAATAGAGCGGTACCAGCAGCGCCCAGCCCAGGGCGTGCCAGGCCGGATTGATTCCGGCCTGGTGGAAGATGGCAGCCTGGGCCAGATAGGTGGCTACCGGCAAGGAGATGGCTGCCAACAGGCCGAGGCCACGGCTGCGATAATGAATCGCGCCCCAGCCAAAGATGAACCCGCCCAGCCACCAATTGAGGGTCATGGCGTAATGCAGGCTATCGTAGCTGTCACGCCCGATATAGCGCCAGCCGAGGGTCAGGGGCATCAGCACGCCCGCGGTCAGCAGGGAGAGGTTGCGGAAAGGTTCGGCCAAAACGCGCAGCCTCCCCGCTTGTGCCCC
>JAHELX010000299.1 GCA_024643945.1 Anaerolineales bacterium | reverse complement strand
AGGTCTCTTATGCGCGCAGATGAGGCTGCAAGTACGACAATTCAGATCATTCGGGCCGATAGAGACTTTTTCGCCGCGCTCGAAAAGACGCGTACGGACTCTTCGGAGCAGTTAAGGCAAGCATTGATGGAATTCTATGTTCAACCTCATTATGGGTTTTTTCAACGGTGGAATCGGAACAATAAGGGTCGAGATGTTGAGGTTTGGGTTGATAAGCTCGTTGAGCATATCCATCGCTATCCAACTGTTTTAGAGCAGATTCGATCACAGTTTCCCGCTGGCGAAATAGAAACGTTGATCACACCCTCACTGCAACGTGCCCGGATGTTGGCCGGTGTGGAGGAAATGGCGCCAGTTTATTCTTTTGTGGGCGCCTTTGAAGATAATGCCTTTGCTGTACCAAGTTTGCCAGCAATGGGGATTTGCTTGGAATGGTTTCTTTCGGGCGACTTTTTGATGACTTTGGATTTGCCCGATGCGGTGAAGCAATTCATTACATTAAATGAGGGCTTGGTGCCCACGTTCCTTGCTCACGAATTTGCCCATACAGTGCAGAAGCTGAGCTTGTTTGACGCCGAATCATTGGCTGTCGTGGTACTTGGCGAAGGTATGGCAGTGCTCTTCTCCGAATTTGTCTGCCCTGACCAGCCATTGGAGAAGTACTTGTGCTTCTCGCAAGATCAACTAATGTGGTGTAGAAAGCACGAAACGGGGTTATGGCTCAGATTTCAAAAGGATATTGCCAGTGAAGGTTTGGATGACCAAACTGTCAAAAGCTATCTCAGTCCGTTTGGGCTGCCCTTGCTAAAAGATGCACCACCTCGCGTGGGGTACTTCATTGGCTATCAAATTTGCAGAAGCTACCTGGCAGCTACAGGGGAGGATGTGAAGAGTCTGTTGCCGATATCGTCTGCAGCGCATATTATTGAGGGAAGTCGATATAACCCGTGACCCAAAGTCTCTACCGTTGGGAGGATTTATAGGTTATGCCCGGTCATTCTCTGGAAGAGACAAAGAAAAATGATCATCTATCCCCCTACAGTCGCCCTACAGTGGCTGAAACCACGTTCCATGTCCGCTACGCGGAGACCGACCAGATGGGCATTGTGCATCACAGCGCTTATATTGTGTGGTTTGAAGAGGGGCGTAGCGCATGGTCACGCCAGGTAGGGCGGCCCTACGCTGACTTTGAACGCGCCGGGTACGCGCTGGCGGTCAGCGAGGTGGGCGCGCGCTATCTGGCCGCCGCGCGCTACGATCAGGCGGTGACGGTACGTACCCGCGTCACCCAGGTGCGCAGCCGCATGATCCGCTTCGACTACGAGGTGCTAGATGCCGAGAAGGGCGAACGCCTGGTGATTGGCTTCACCACCCACATCTGCCTCGACCGCCAGGGCAACCCGGCCCGCATCCCGCCGGAATGGCGGCAGTTCTGGGCGGGATTGATAACAGAAGGAAGCTCGGAAGAAAACCGTCCTCGAGTCGGTGAGTAGCCAAAGGTGATACGCCATGTTGCCTAGTGAATGGGACGGCCCAATCCGCCCTTTTGCCCATCTCCGGGCCACGAGAAATGGCCTGATTGCCGATGCGCTTTTCCTTGACTTAAGGTATACTTCCATTAAAGCGAGTACCTCGCGCATCTCCTTCCTTCTTCAGTCCAGGGGTCGGCCCGTTCCCACCGGCTTCTGGACTAACAAAAGACAGAGGCCGAAGTTTTTCTTCGGCCTTTTTCTTTTCTCCCTGGCTGATGTATAATGTTAAACTAACAAATCAGGTAACTGCTCACCCTCCCGGAGCAAAGCCCCCCCACGGGGCAGGTTCAGGCAAACGCCAAAGCAGAAAGTGTTGCCACGCTCGACAATTCAGATGCAGAATGCCCATTGAATGCAACCTGCCCCGTGGGGGGGCTTTGCTCCGGGAGGGTAGGCTGAGTAGATACCAAATCAGCGAATCAGCAAATTTGTTGATTCGCCGATTCGCCGATTTATGAACCAATCAACTATTCGCAATTTCTGTATCATCGCCCACATAGATCATGGCAAAAGCACCCTGGCCGATCGCCTGCTGCAGACCACCGGCACGATCTCCGAGCGGGATATGCAAGAGCAGGTGCTCGACGATATGGAATTGGAGCGGGAAAAAGGGGTAACGATCAAGGCCTCGGCGGTGCGGATGCGCTACCAGGCGCAAGACGGCCACACCTACGAACTCAATCTGATCGACACACCAGGCCATGTGGACTTTGCCTACGAGGTCAGCCGGGCGCTGGTCGCCTGTGAGGGCGCTGTGTTGGTCGTGGACGCGACCCAGGGTATCGAGGCCCAGACATTGGCCAATCTCTACATGGCGCTCGACCACGACCTGGAAATCGTGCCTGTCGTCAACAAGATTGACCTTCCTTCGGCCCGACCTGAAGAAGTGGCCCAGGAGATCGAAGACCTCATCGGCATTGACGCCGCCGACGTGTTGCCGGTGTCGGCCAAAGAAGGGACAGGCGTAGATGCACTGCTGGAAGCCATCGTCGCCCGCGTGCCACCCCCCCAGGGCGATCCCGATGCCCCCTTCCGCGCCCTCATTTTTGACAGCCACTACGATGCCTACAAGGGGGTAGTGGCTTATGTGCGTGTGGTAGACGGGGAGTTGCGCGACCGGGAACTCATCCGCCTGATAGCGACCGAGCGCCAGGTGGAACCGCTGGAGCTCGGCTTCTTTCATCCTCACATGTCTCCTGACGACCGGCTGGGGATAGGGCAGGTGGGCTACATCGCCACCGGACTCAAAACCATCCGCGACGTACGGGTAGGGGACACGGTGACCCTGGCCGATGCCATGACCGTCAGCCCGCTGCCTGGCTACCAGCCCGTCAAGCCGATGGTCTTTGCCGGCCTCTATCCTACCGAGGGCGAAGACTACACTCTGCTCAAAGACGCACTGGAGAAGCTGCAGCTCAACGACGCATCGCTCATTTATGAACCCGAGACCAGCCAGGCATTGGGCTTCGGCTTTCGGGCTGGGTTCCTGGGCCTGTTCCACATGGAAATCATCCAGGAGCGGCTGGAGCGCGAATACGACATGGACATCCTGGCTACTGCCCCCAGCGTCGCCTACCAGGTCAGGACACGCGATGGCCAGGTGCTCATTATAGACAGCCCCGCCCAATTGCCCGACGAGGCGAGCATTGAGAGCATCGCCGAACCGTGGATGCGTATCAGCATCTACACGCCGGCCGACTACATCGGGCCGGTGATGGAGATGACCACCAAACGCCGCGCCGAGTTCGGCCAGATGGAATATTTGGATGAGCAACGCGTGCGCCTCGAATATCACATGCCCCTTTCAGAGATGATCGTTGATTTCTACGATCAGCTCAAGAGCGCCACCCGAGGCTATGCCTCCCTTGATTACCAGTTCGACGGCTATCGCCAGGGGGACCTGGTGAAGCTTGACGTGCTGGTCAACAATCAGCCGGTAGATGCGTTGAGCGTCATCGTCCACCGCGACCAGGCCTACTACCGCGGCCAGCGATTGGTCAGCAAGCTCAAAGAGGTCATCCCGCGCCAACTCTTCACCGTGCCGGTCCAGGCCGCCGTCGGCAAGCGCGTCATCAGCCGGGCCAACGTGAAAGCATTGCGCAAAGATGTGCTCGCCAAGTGCTATGGCGGCGACGTGACGCGCAAACGCAAACTGCTGGAAAAGCAGAAGAAGGGCAAAAAGCGCATGAAGATGGTAGGCAGCGTGGAAATCCCCCAGGAAGCGTTTATGGCTGTGTTAAAACTGGGGGAGGAATAGAAAAGAAGTACCCAGAAAAAAACCTATACCATATTCTAATAGAGACTGGAGATCACCATGGAAGAAAAACTGCAAGAGCTGAGAACACGCCTGGGCGAAATTCGTGATCTGAACAAGGCAGCCGCATTGCTGGGCTGGGATCAGCAAACTTATATGCCCCCTGGCGGTGCAGCCGCTCGCGCCGAGCAACTGGCTACGCTGCAGAAGACGGCCCACAACTGGTTCACCACCGACGAAATTGGGGAGCTGCTTGAAGCCCTGAGCAGTGACGAGACGGGCTGGGACTACGACTCAGATGAAGCCAGCCTGGCGCGGGTCACCGCCCGCGATTACGAAAAAGCGCGCAAAGTCCCCAGCGAGCTGGTGGCTGAGTTCGCCCGCGTCTCCACGTTGGCCCACGAGGCCTGGGTCAAAGCGCGGCAAGCGTCCGACTTCTCTCAATTCCAGCCTCACCTGGAAAAAATCGTCGAACTCAACGTGCGCTTGGCCGAGGTGCTGGGCTACGAAGACCGCATCTACGATCCTTTGCTGGATCAATACGAACCCGAGATGAAGACGGCTCAGGTGAGCGCCATCTTTGACAACTTAAAGGGAGAGTTGCTGCCGCTGGTTAAGGTCATCTCCGAGTCGGCTCGCGCAGTAGACGACTCGATACCACGCCAAACCTACGACGAGCAGAAGCAGTGGGACTTTGGCCTGGAAATCATCAAGGACTTTGGCTTTGACTTCGCACGAGGCCGGCAGGATAGGTCAGTCCATCCCTTCACTACCTCATTTTCTATTAATGACGTACGGCTGACTACCCGCGTAGACCCCAACTACCTGCCCACCGCCCTGTTTGGCACTCTCCACGAGTGCGGGCACGGCCTCTACGAGCAGGGAGTCAGTCCCAGCCTGGAGCGGACCTCACTGGACGACGGCGCTTCGTTGGGCGTTCACGAGTCGCAGTCCCGGTTGTGGGAAAACCTGGTGGGGCGCAGCCGGGAGTTTTGGTCCCATTACTTCCCGCGCCTGCAAACTTTCTTCCCCGACCAACTGACCGGCGTCGACGTGGAGACCTTCTACCGGGCGGTCAATCGAGTCGAACCCTCATTCATCCGCGTCGAGGCCGACGAGGTGACTTATAACCTGCACATCTTGCTCAGATTCGAGCTGGAGAACGAGATGCTGGAAGGCAAGGTCAAGATTGCCGACCTGCCCGAAGCGTGGAACGCCAAGATGCAGGCTTACCTGGGTGTGGTTCCACCCAACGCTGCCCTGGGTGTGCTGCAAGACGTGCATTGGTCGGGGGGTATGCTGGGATACTTCCCCACTTATTCGCTGGGCAACCTCATCTCAGTCCAGTTCTTCGACAAGGCCAATGCTGACATCCCGTCCCTGCCCGACCAGATTGCCGCCGGCAAATTCGACCAGTTGCTGAGCTGGCTGCGCGAAAACGTTCACCGGCACGGACGGAAATACACGCCGGCTGAGATGGTGAAGCGCGTCACCGGCAATGAGCTGACGGCAGCCAACTACATCGCTTACATCAAGTCTAAATTCTCGGATATTTATGGGCTTTGATTTGTCTGATGGTCTATGGTCAAATCGTCCTTTTACGTTGAAAACAGGCCCCTGACTCGGGCCGACGAACTGCGTCATCAACTGGATGAACTGGAAGCCAAGCTTGGGCGGCTGGGGCACGGGCTGGGCCAGGAGGCCCTGAGCATTCCCCTTTTATTCGATGCCGTTACTGCGACCCTGGCTTCGTTTCAGGCCGAGGGCCAGAGCATGCGCGCCGAGTCGGCCCGGTTAGAATCGGCCTCCGCCGCGCTCCGCCGCAAAGCGACAGTATTCTTGCGCGAAGTCGGCGGCGCCCGTGCCTTGCAAGACGCCCGGCGCGTGCACCAGCCGCCCGCGGCGAACTGGTGGTGGTTCCTGGACCGGTGGGTGGCAGATAAACGCCGCGCCCAGTTGCGCCAGTTGCTGGTGATGGCGGCAGGGGCGGTGGGGGTGCTGCTGCTGCTGTTCGCCCTTTACCAGCGGTTTTTAGCCCCCGACCCGGCCACGCGGGCCCGGCTGGAACACGAGCAAGCTGCGGAGAATCTGGTGCTGGAAGGGGATCTGACCGCTGCGCTGAGCGAGGTTGAGCAGGCGCTGGCTACTGCGCCAGGCGACCCCAGCCTGCTCATTTTCAAAGGGGGTCTCCAGCAAGAGCTGGAGCAGAAGGCAGCGGCTGAGAAGACGTTTTCCCAGGCCGAGGCTGCCTTTGGCGATCGAGAAACGTTTCTGCTCGCGCGCGGGCAGATGTACCTGCGTCTGGATCAGGCCCAGGCTGCCCTGTCCGACGCCGAGGCAGCCATCCAGCTCAACCCGGAGTCGGCCAGCGCCTACCTGCTGTTGGGCCGGGCGAACGAATGGCTGGAGAATTACCAGCAGGCCGTCGCCGCTTACGAGCAGGCAGCTAACTTAGCCGACGCCCAGGGCAATTCTCAAATCGCTGCCATAGCCCGCGTGAATATGGGAGTCCTGATGCAGCGATTGCCGCTCCAACAAGGGGAGGGTAATTGAGAGCCTACCAATTAATTCTATCCGTGTTGATCTGTGTTGATCCGTGAGCCATTTATCCTTGCCACTATCTTGCCCCAACTACCCAGCCAGTTGCCTGGTTGATATGTAGTACTAAGCTGGAAGTGGGAAGGGCCTGGCTTCCCCTTCTTATTTCCGCTCCCCCTCCCTGTCGCTCTGCATCCCCAGAGCGATGAGCGTCACCAGGCCCATCCCCAGCAGCAAGTCCCCGAAACTGAAATTGTAAGTCCCGGCCGGGATGGCATCGCCCAGCCAGGCCAGGCGAGCCGCCTGGGCTGGGATGTACAGATGCCCGGATGGATCGGCCACCCACCACACCGGCATAAAACCGCCGTTGGCCACCACCACGCTCAGATGGCATAGCGCGCCAGCGGCCATAAACCACATACCAACCAGGTGCCGGTTCTCCAGTGCCGCCACGGCCAGGATCGAAAGTGCGACCACCAACAGGCCGCGGGCTACCTCACCCGGCAGCCAGGGCGCCGCGCTCACTACCCGCAGCAGGCCCCCCAGCAGCAAGGCCCAGGCCAGGCGCAGCGGCAGGTCGGCCAGGTGGCGCGCACGACCGCCGCCCAGCCAACCCACCAGAAAGCCAAGAACCACGAAGGGGAGGAAGAACACGGCCTAGTGAATACTACGCATCCCCAGCGTCGAACGGCAAGCCAACGCCGATCGCCGCAGCGATCAGTGCCAGCAGAATCAGCGCCAGGCGAATTTCCCGGCGACGTTCAAACAGCGTGTGCGTGAGACGGCGCAATTGCATGAGCTTACCTCCTTCTACTTCTCTGGCGTGGGTGGCCGATCTATCCCCGCCACCTGTCATATGGCACGAAATGCGCGCAGGCAATCAATCTCTCGCACGCCACGCCAATGCCGGGGGAGCTGAGACGTTCGCCACATGTGCTGCTTGATCTGATGGAAGGGGACGCGCCCCGCGCTCCACAAAAGGGCCGCCAGCCCTGTCACCTGGGGCGTGGCGAACGATGTGCCCGACCAGCGCACGGTGGAGAAGCCGTAAGCTTGCTGAATCTTACTGTTGGCTCCGGTGTCGCCCACAATGTGCCGGCAAGGTGCAGCCAGGTGCCCTTCGTTGGAGAAAAA
>JAHELX010000298.1 GCA_024643945.1 Anaerolineales bacterium | reverse complement strand
AGGAATTCAAGTCCGTGTTTCCTTCTGTCCGTGAGTCATATAATACCTGCACTTGGGTCAGGTATAATTCTCGCACGTAACGCAAATCTTGCCAGATAACATCTAAGATTTGAGTGTCCCCAGTTGTTTGTATCAGATCGCGCTCAGGGCGATAAGCAAAAAGGGGGCCACCGGTGCGGTTGCATGGGTGGCCTTTTGTATAATTAGTCCTCTTGTAGAGGCAACATCGACAACTTTTTGTCGATGTTGCCTCTACAAGAGGATTAGAAGGGTCGGCAGATGAAATGGTCGTTTAAGATTGGGGCAGTGCATGGAATTGACATAAAGATTCACGTCACCTTTGTCCTCATCATCATCTGGGCGGCGGCTCAGGGAGCGAGCGGTTTAGGCGGCGTGCGCGGCGCGCTGTTTGCCTCGGTCTCCATCTTGTTGCTTTTTGTGTGTGTCACACTGCACGAATTGGGACACAGCCTGGTTGCCCGGCGCCTGGGTATCGGGGTCAAAGATATTACCCTGTTGCCGATTGGCGGTATTGCCCAATTAGAGACCATGCCCGAGAGACCGTTCCATGAATTGATGATTGCCCTTGCCGGACCTGCGGTCAACTTCGTCCTGGTGATGGGATTGGGGCTTGCCCTGGCTTTGGTGGGGGGCGCGGGAGTCCTTCTCAACCTTCGCAATCTGTCCCACCTGCTCCTGGGTCCCAGGAGCCTGTTATCGCTGGTTGTCTATCTGCTGGGGGCCAATCTGATTTTGGGCCTTTTTAATCTGATCCCCGCTTTTCCAATGGATGGTGGGCGTGTGTTGCGGGCTCTGCTGGCCATGTGGACCAGCTATCCGCGCGCCACGCGCATCGCTGCCCGGGTGGGGCAATTGATGGCGGTGGGGCTGGCCCTCGTGGGCCTGACGCGCCTGGGTAGCATCTCGTTGGTGCTGGTGGCGCTGTTCGTCTTCACCGGGGCCAGCTACGAAGATCAGGCAGTGCAGGCGCGGGCTATGGTGCAGGGCTTGCGCGTTCGCCACGCCTTGCCCATGCGGGCGGTGCGGGCCGTTGCTGCCGAGGATAGGCTGGCCGACGTGTTGGAGATGAGCTACCGCACCCACCAGCAAGACTTTCCTGTTGTCCGGGAGGGTGTCCTGGTGGGCATCCTCTCTCGGGGGGATTTGCTGGCGACCATCCAGACCGAAGGCGGGTATGTGCGCGTGGAAGAGGCGATGGGACGCGACTTTCCGGTCGTATCCCCCGATGACCTCTTGCTGCGAGCCCAGCAACTCATCGCCCAGACCGGTCTCAGCGCGTTACCCGTATTTGACCGGGGCCACTTCCTGGGCCTCATTTCGCTGGAAGACATCAACCGTGCCTATGCGGGTCTTGCCTGGCGGCGCCGGTGAAAAGGTAATAGATAAACCTATGTCCTGGGAAGCACGCCGTTTAGTTGACCTGTTTGACGGGCTGGCGAACCGTTTGAATAAGCGCCGCTACGATACGCTGGCCCGCCATCTAGGGCGTTCCCCCGAGGCCCCCGACGGGCACCGGCGCGGCTTCGTCATCGTTCAGATCGACGGGCTGGCCTACGATTACCTGGTCGAAGCCATGGCCAGGGGCCACACCCCGCGCCTGCGCCGGCTTCTGAGCCGGGGACGCTACCGGCTGGGCCGCTGGCGCTGCGGTTTGCCCAGCACGACCCCCGCGGTGCAGGCTGGTTTGATGTTCGGCGACGCCTTTGACATCCCCGGCTTCCGTTGGTACGAAAAAGACAGGGACGGGTCGGTCGTGTGCAAACTTCCCAGGGCTGCTCACACATTGCAGGCCCGGGTCGCCGCCAACGGGACTGGTATCCTGCGCGGCGGCTCGAGTTACGTCAGCCTCCTGGATGGTGACGCACGCCTGAGTCTGCTCACTCTTGGCTCTCTGGGAAGTGGCCACTTCTCCGAAAACGTAAAGGGCATGGGCTTTTTGCTGCTTTTTCTCTTGAGCCCGCTGCGCGTGGCTCGCGTCCTGGTCCTATCGTTGTGGGAGTACCTGCGGGACCTCTTCAAGCGGTTGATTGCCCTCTTCGTCCCTGGCTATTACGAGGCGCCTCGCATTCTTTCGCCTTTCCTGAAGGTCATTGTCAATGTCATTTTCAGGGAGTTGCAAACTTTTTCGGCTTATCTGGACATTCATCGCGGCACGCCGGCGATTTTCACCAATTACTACGGCTACGACGAGGCGGCCCATCACTTTGGGCCCGACAGCCCGGAGGCATTTCGCACCCTACGCGGCATTGACCACGATATTGGCCAGTTGGAGCGCCTGGCGCGCCGGGCGCAGCGCCGCCGATATGATTTTTATATCATGGCAGATCACGGCCAGACGCCGGCCATACCCTTTCAGCGCCTGTATGCCAAAACCCTCGGACAGTATATCGTCGAGAACATCGGCAGCCCGGTCTCAATAGACGAAGGGAGCACCGGCGAGCAGATTTCGGAGGCCCAGGTCCAGATTTTGCTGGAAGAGCTGCGTGAGATCGAGGCGCGTCTGCGGCCGGCTGGTGCCCGGCTGCTGCATGCCGCTCGCCACTTTGTAGACGAACGGCTGCCTGCATACGATGAGCCCGAATGGGACCTGACCCGCCGCAACGACGTGGTGGTCCGTAACTCGGGTTCATTGGCCCACGTCTATTTCAACGTGAATCGCCGGGCGCTGGACTTGAGCGACATCGCGCTGCTTTACCCGCGTCTCCTACCCAGCCTGTTGGAGCATCCGGGCATCGGGTGGATCGTGGGCCGCCAGGGGGAGCAGGTGGTGGTGATGAACCGGCAGGGGACGTTGACGCTGGGGAGCTCGGAGCACGTCGAGGGGCGCCATCCGCTGGCGGGCCTGTCGGAGCCCGGCTACGTCGCTTGCCAGTTACAGCGACTGGCTCGCTATCCTCATAGTGGCGATCTCATCTTGCTGGGGGCATTGCACGATGGGCGGGTCGTCACGTTTGAAGACCAGGTGGCCAGCCATGGGGGACTGGGTGGGCCGCAAGACTATCCCTTTATCGTCTACCCGGCCCACGCTGTTCCTTCTCTCGACGGGCAGGATGGGCCGGTCGCCTTGTATAAGCACTTCACCCGCTATCAAGGTGATGGAGACGGCTCCATGAGCTCGTCGGATACCACTTCCCAGGCGCCGTCCTCCCGGCGCAAGGTGAGCTTGCGGGATTGAACGCCGCCGGCATCTCCCCGGTCGATCAGAATTGAGGCTGCATCTTCGTCGTAGTTCAGATCGTGCAAAAACAGATACGACTGGTTTGTATCTCGCTGCCGGAAGTACTCGGCCTCTGCGAAGCGGTTGAGCCAGACGGTATTCCCCCCTTCAAAGCCCAGGTTATCGCGGACTTCAGTCAAGCCGAAGGCGACCAATACCTCGTCTACCGGGCCGCGCGTCGAGAGTTCGTAGGCCAGGGCGGTGCGCCGCACCTCGTTATTGCGCCGGGTGATCGGCCCGCCGATGCCGCAGGCCGATGCGCTTAAGAGGAGAATCAGAAGGGCTAGTATTATAGGCTTGTGTTTCATCTCGTTCCTTGTCGGGCGTGGTGCGTGGAGCGTGAAGCGTGGAGCGTGGTGCGTGGAGCGAAAAACGTAAAACGTGATACGCGATAGTTCTTCACGCTTGACGTTTTACGTTTGACGTTTCACGCTTTACGCACCACGCTCCACGCTCTTCGCTTCTTCCCACAACCCATCCAGCGCATCGATATCCAGGTCGGCCAGCTTTCGACCGCGCTCGCGGGCCAGGCGCTCCATGGTGCGAAAGCGGCGTATGAAGCGCTCGTTGGTGGTACGCAGGGCGCTTTCGGCGTCCACCTCCAGCCAGCGCGCCAGGTTGACCATGATGAACAGCAGGTCGCCGACCTCCGCTTCGCGTTCCTGGGGAGTCTGGGCGGCTGCCACCTCCCCCGCTTCTTCGGCTAATTTTTCCAGCACACCCTCCAGGTTGCGCCACTCGAATCCAACCCGAATCGCCTTCTGCGAAATGGTCTGGGCGCGGGCCAGCGCCGGCATGGCCGGCGGCACGCCGTCCAGGGCGGATCCTGCGGAGGCCTTTTCGCCTTGGGCGCCACCATCGGCATGCGCTGCGCGCTCGGCCTGCTTGATAGCCTCCCAATTGGTCAGCACCTCTTCCACGCCGTTGACCACCACATTGCCAAAGACGTGAGGATGGCGGCGCCGGATCTTGGCATCTATCCTGGCGATGATGTCAGCCATCTGAAATTCTCCCGCCTCGGCCGCGATTTGGGCGTGCAAGACGATTTGCAGCAGCAAGTCCCCCATCTCCTCAGCCAATGCCTCGGGGTTCTCGGCATCGAGGGCGGCCAGCACTTCGTGGCTCTCTTCCAGCAGGTAAGGCCGCAGGCTCTGGTGGGTTTGCTCCCGGTCCCAGGGGCAGCCGTCCGGGGCGCGCAGGTAGGCGACGGTCTCCTGAAAAGCGGGCAATCCCGACCCGTGCGACAGGGGCGGAAGATAGAGGGTGGTCAGATGGTCAATGCCCGGCTGCCGGTCCAGCTCAAAAAGAGGACAGGTGATGACCTTTTCCTTATCAGTTCCGGCCATGCGTACCAGCGACACCGAGTGATCGTCGGGATAGGCATTCATCAACGTCAGCTTCACCTGGGCCGCCTGCCGCCGACTGTAGAGTTGGGCGACCAGCGCTGGCCGGTCCGGGTCGAGCGGGGGATGGTGCATGGCGGCCAGTTGAACTGCGTCTGCGATTTGCAGCCCGTCGAGCGCATCAATGCCCAGGGCGGCCAGGGTGGGCTCGATGAAACTGAGACCGGCGACGATGCTGACCGGCAGCCCAGCTTCGGCCGCCCGCGAACGGATGCGGGGCACGGTGGCTTCACCCACCACCGGATTGCCCGGCACCGCGTAAACCACCCCTTCTTCGCGCGCTCCCAGCGTCACGATATGCTCGGCGATACGCTCGTACAGGGAATCGAAATCGGGTGCCTCTTCGTACCAGGCGTCAAAGGAATGTATGTGCGACATCCCGCCAGCGCGCAACGTTTCGGCTCCTGGATGGCGCGCAGTGCGCAACCATACCTCCCGGCCCGAACTCAAAATTTTCCGGGCGGCTTCTGTCCACAATTCAGCTCCGCCCGGTCCTAATCCCACAATGATGATGCCTGATGGCATAAAATTCTCTCCGTGCTTTTCCCCATAGGGAACATACGTCAGCTTTGATTATACTCTCCCCGGCCGGAATACCGAAATCTGAATACACCCCTGATAGACCCTAAGGGTTTTCCGAAACCCTTAGGGTCTGCCAGAAAGCTATTGACAAGGTTCCCTTAATGAGTTATAATAGTAACACGAGTTAGTAACACGAGTTACCTGACCAAGGAGTCAAGTCGTGGCCAAACGGCGCGTCACCAGCCGCGATGTTGCGGAACGGGCCGGGGTTTCTCGCACAACTGTCTCCTTCGTTTTAAACGAAGTTCCAGGTGTCAACATCAGCGAGGAAACCCGCAGGCGAGTGTTGCAGGCCGCTGAAGAACTGGGCTATGTCCCTGATGCGGTCGCTCGTTCTCTGGCCAGCCGCCGCACCCACACCCTCGGATTGGTGCTTGTCCGTAATCCATCTCAAACCGCCGCCGACGCATTTCTTCCGCAAGTAATCCCCGGCCTCACCGAGACCACGCGACAAGCTGGCTTTCACTTGCTGCTTGAACCCGTCGAGGATATCAGTTCCCCCGATACTTACATCCACCTGGTCCGCTCCAAGCAAATAGATGGTATCATCCTCTCCGGACCACGATCCGACGACCAACAATTGAGAGCACTGGTGGATGAGGGTTTCCCCGTAGTCTTGCTGGGCCAGTTGCCCGATCGTTCGGCTTGTTCCGTCGACGTGGACAACCGAAGCGCTGCTTGCCGGGCGGTCGAGCATCTTATTCACCTGGGGCATCGGCGCATCGGTTGTATCACGAATGCCCCCCAAGAATACACGGGCGGTGCCGAACGACTGGCAGGTTACCGTGACGCTTTACGAGCAGCCGGTCTTCCTTTTGAAGAGTCGTTGGTACGCTTTGGAAATTTCGTGGCCGAGAGCGGGTACCAGGCAGCCCATTCCTTGCTCCAGGAAGTGCCGCCGCCTACCGCCCTTTTCGTCGCCAGCGACGTAGTGGCCTTCGGCGCAATGGCAGCCATCCGGGAGCACGGCCTGGCCATTCCCGACGACATTGCCCTGGTTGGCTTCGACGATGTGCCATTGGCTCGCTACGTGGATCCGCCGCTTACCACTGTTCATCTACCCGCCGTCGAGTTGGGCCGCCAGGCGGGGCAGATGATCGTTGACCTTATTCAAGAGGGCGAAGTTGCTGTCAGACACATTCTGCTCGAAACTGAGTTGATTGTGCGTGCATCGTGTGGCGCTAGGTGTAACTCGAACTCGACAAGCTGACAACCTCACTGCCGGGAAATACCGTAACTACTCAGCCACCCTTGCGAAGGTTAAGAATAACTTTGCCAACAAAGCAATTTTCGGTAGACCAAGACATTTTTGCTCTGAAAATTCTTACCAACCTTCGCAAGGGTTATCTGGCCTGAGTAGTTACGAAATACCCATAGATAGAAGCTTCTGGTTATAGTAAGTCGTGGGAGCTTCCATATGCCAAAAGAGAAGAAATTACCGACCGGACCAGGCGTGGCATTCCTTCCTGCTACCTGGCCGTGTTGGCCTTACTGACTCTCTTCCGAGAGTGTGCCGCGGTGAGTACAAATTGCCGGCAATTACCTGGAGCATAAGGAAGGAGGTGGTGCCAAATTCGATGAGAGAATCTGACAATATTCGGTGAATTGTGTTTGGTCCAAGTGTTCGTGTTCCTATGAGTACAAAGGAGGAAAAGAATCATGTCTAAGCGCAACCTCTGGATTTTGCTGGTTGTCGTAGCAGCGATCGCTGTCGTTGGGGCTCAGTGCCAGGCTGCCACTCAGGCTCCCCCCGCAACCGAGGTGCCGCCCACCGAGGCAGCTATGGCGACTGAAGCACCCACGCCCACTGAAGAGGCCATGGCTACTGAGGAGGCGATGGCCACCGAGGAGGCGATGGCCACCGAGGAGGCGATGGCGCCCAAGTATGACTGCATGGGTGCCGAGGGTGGCAGTGTATCGATGATCGGAGTGTGGAGCGGTGACGAGGAAGGGCTCTTCAAGAGTATACTGGATCCGTTCCTGAGTGAGTGCAATATCAGCCTGAGCTACGAAGGGACGCGGGATCAGGCGGTGCTGGCCACCCGAGTTGAGGGGGGCGAGGCGCCCGATATCGCCGGGTTGCCCAATCCTGGCATTATGAGCCAGTATGCGGACAAGATGGTGCCGCTGGGTGACGTCGTCGATCTGTCACAATACTCGCCGGCGTGGCAGTCGTTGGGCTCAGTAGGTGGCACGGTGTACGGTGCCTTCTTCAAGGCGGACACCAAGTCGCTGGTGTGGTACTCGCCGCCGGTGTTTGATGCGA
>JAHELX010000297.1 GCA_024643945.1 Anaerolineales bacterium | reverse complement strand
TCAGAATTGGTCAAAATACTGGAAGAGAAGCTGGGTGTAAGTGCGGCGGCACCCATGGCGGTGGCAGCCGCTATGCCGGGCGCGCTCGCGGCCGCTCCAGCGGAAGAGGAAGAGAAGACCGAATTCGACGTGATGCTCACGGAAGTCGGCGCTAAGAAGATCCAGGTGATTAAGGTGGTGCGCCAGTTGACCAACCTGGGCCTTAAAGAATCCAAGGAATTGGTTGACGGGGCCCCCAGCACCGTACTGCAAGCCGTCTCCAAGGAAGTAGCTGAGGACGCCAAGGCCAAGCTTGAAGCCGAAGGGGCTACTGCCCAGCTCAAGTAAGGGAGCCGATGGAACCGAGTCACCCAATTGGGGTGACTCGGTTCATATATTATTTGTCTTCTTGCAGGTTTTTCACCAGATCTGCGTATTTTCGAGTCAAGGCTGCGGCCTGAGCTGGTGAAGCTGATTCGGCGTATATCTGGAGCAACGGACGATCCGGGTCGGATAGCAAAAGCACCCATTCGGTCTCATTGAACCTGATCTTTATGCCGTCAACTGTCTCCACCTGGTTGTGCTGGCTGTATTCATTCAGCCGCCGCATTACCGTGCCTTTAGCGTCCCATGGGCACGGCACTTGCTCATAGGCCATTTGATAGGGCGGCAGGCTGGCTATTACTTGGGAGAGAGCTGTCTGCTGCGTGGCTAAAAACTCTAGGAGTTTAGCTATAGCCATCAACCCGTCACTGGCGCATTGAAATTGGGGAAAGATAAAGCTGCCGCTGCCGTCGGCCGCCATAGCCACTGAATCTTCACAGGCTGTCGACGTAAAGGCATGCGCGTCTACCTTCGTTCGAATGACGTGGCCATTGTGTTGAGCAGCAATTTGCTCGAAGAGGTTGGGCATCCTCACGGGTACTGCAATCGTCACCCCTGGCATAGCACGAAAAACCAGTTCCGCCATTGCCGCTGCGGCTGTTGTATTTTTCAGGCGTTCTCCCTGGTCGTCCACTAAGAAGATCTTTTCTCCTCCAACGTCTAGCCGCACGCCCAAGTTGGTATTGAGGGCCGAGACGATAAGGCTCAGACGCTCAAGCGCCGCTTGAAACTCCTGGGGCTGAATTGCCATGCGGGTCTCGTCAATGTTAGCGTTGAGGGCAACCACGTTGCAGCCCAGTTCGCTGAGAATGCCAGGCAGCACAGTTGAAACGGGTGAGTTGGCGTAATCAACTACGATGTAGAATTTAGCACGGCGAATGGCATCGTAATCGATCGCCTGGAGAAAGCCCTCCGTATACCGTTTCACCACCTCCGGCGCATAGCCGATCGTGCCGATTTCGTCCAGGTACACACGCCGAAAGTCCTCGCGGAAGAAGATCTGCTCTACGCGACGTTTTTGGTCATCATCCAGGTTGTGTCCTCTGACGTCTATGAAGCGAATATCCACCACCCGTTGGTCATAGGGGGAGAGACGAACATGAACACCGGCTGCCGCCTCCGAATGACAGGTGTAGTAACGCGCGACAGGGATAGGTTGAGTGCCCAGGTCCCAGACATTGACGCCGGCCGACGGCAACCCGGAGATAATGGCTCGCTTCAACATGCGGGGGCTGCGATGCGGGTCTCGATTGATGGTGACCAATGCCCCTTTGGGCAGGGTCGCGCCAAAAGCCGCCCCCAGGCGAGCCGCGAATTCGGGTGTCAGATCCACGTTCACCACGCCGGTCACCCCATATCGGCCGAAGAGCACACGCCGGCCCTGAGACCCCCAAATAATGCTGCTCTTCACGACCGCCCCTGATTCTATCTCTTTGCCCGGCCATATTTTCACATTGGGATGGATCACTGCTCCTTCACCGACGAGGGAGTTATCGCCGATTACAGAGCCTTCAAAAAGCACGGATTGGGCCTTGATATTGCATTGCCGGCAGACGACAGCTCCCCGCACCTCTGCTGCTTCGCCCACGTAACAGTTGCGCCAAATCACCGATCGCTCGATCTGAGCTCGATTGTCAATAATGGTGTAGTCGCGCACTACTGCCGGCCCGTGAATGACGACTCCCCCTTTGATCTTGACTTCATTTCCCAGGTAGAGTGGACCGTAGAGGGCGGCATCGGGCGCGATTTCCACCCCAGTACCGGTCCATACCCCACCGCCAATGTGATTCCCCAAGTTAATGTGGTGTACTTTGGCTTCCAGCACGTCGGCGGTTGCCTTCATGTAAGCCTGTATGTCGCCCACATCGCACCAATAACCATCGGCCACGTAGCCAAAAAGCAGCGCGCCCTTTCTCAACAAGTCTGGAAAGACGTCTTGCGAAAAGTCGTAAGCCTTGTTGGGTTCCAGCAGGTCTAACACTTCGGGCTCCAGCACGTAAATGCCGGTGTTGACAGTGTCGGAGATAATCTGCCCCCAACTTGGCTTTTCCAAGAGTTGCTTGATGCGTCCATCGTGGTCGGTGACAACTGCGCCATAGTCCAGGGGCGTGGCTACAGACTTGAGGGTGAGAGTAGCCAGCGCCTGCCTCTCCTGATGGAATTCCAAAACGGCCGATAAGTTGATGTCAGTTACGGCGTCGCCGCTGATGACTAAGAAAGTTTCGTCAAGATATTGCTGCGCGTTTTTTACACTTCCCGCCGTGCCTAGTGGTACCTCTTCCACAGCGTAGCGAATGTTCAACCCCTGGCTGCTGCCATCTCCAAAGTAATCCTCAATGAGATCTGCCAGGTATTGAACGGTGATGATAACCTCAGAGAAATTGTGAGATTTAAGTAAGCCGAGGATATGGGCTAACACTGGCTTATTGACGATGGGCACCATAGGTTTAGGTCGCTCGATTGTCATCGGGCGGAGTCTCGAACCCGAACCACCTGCCATCACCACTGCCTTCATAATATGTTCGCCTCGTTTATTTGAGATGGTAAACTTAGACAATATATCATATAATCCTGGCAACTCCTCAGCCTACCCCCCCGCAGATTGCGTTCAGTGGGCATTCTGCATCCGAATTGCCGAGTGAAACAACGGATTCTGCTTTGGCCTATGACTAAACCTGCCCCGTGGGGGGCTTTCTCCTGTGCAGCCCCGTGGGGGGGCTTTCCCCTGTGCAGGGGACCATTGGGCGCTCGGGACCATTGGGTGCTCCGGGAGGGTGAGCAGTTACTAATCCTGAAACAACTTGTCTTTGCCCACTATCTACTATATCATAAAGAAGAGGTTGAGTAAACTGTTTTCTTGACCCGTTTTTGCCTTTTTGTTACAATTAGCCCTGAGTGTCCATTCGCGTCTATGGGTTGACGCGGGAAGGAGCAGGTGACAACACAATGCGGCGTTTGCTTTTTTCCCTCGGCGTTGCTGCTGGCGTATTTCTGATTTGGTACTATCTCAATAATCTGCGAGAGCGACGGGTGCCGCTTGAGCAGTTGACAGAACACATTCCATTGCCTTCTCGACCGGCACCTCTGGCTCCTGAGCCCGAGTCGGAGACCTCATCCCAAGTCGAGGCCTATTGCGTTAAATGCAAAGCGCACCGCGTGATGCAAAACCCATACGCCACCACCACACAGACGGGCCGCCCCGCCGTGCGCGGTACCTGCCCTGTTTGTGGCTCCAAAATGTTCAAGATGGGGCAAATGTAGCCCGATTTGTGCTTATCCAAAAGCTCTTGCCAATTGCCTTATCCTCTGGTACAATTGTTATATCAAGTTAAGGTCAGGGTCTGCATTGTTACCTGATCATGCAGGCATTATAAATGACGGGTCTGGCTTTCGGCAGATATAACAGGGCATTTAAGTAGACCTGGCGGGATAAGCTTTGAAATGGGTCAAACAACGCGAGTTGTGCGAACTCGTCCTATGGAAGGATCGGTCTTTCGGGCAGGCATCGTGCTCGTTTTCTTCGCTGGCAGCCTGCTGGTGGCCTTGTTCCTAAGTCTGGTACTTTACCAACTTGTTTTCCTAAATCGGGTTTACATTGGTGTTTCCACTATGGGCGTTGAGTTGGGTGGTATGACACGCGAACAGGCAGAGGTGGCTATCGCCAGCCGGACCGACGACTACCTGTCTTTCCCTGTCACCCTACGCTATGGCGATAAGCTATGGACCCTGAATGCCCGCCAGGCAGGCGCAACGCTGGACGTGGCAGCAGCAGTGGACCAGGCCTTCGCCGTGGGGCGCCATCACTACTTGCTGGACGACCTGGCGCAACAATGGGCAGCGTTGCGGTATGGCGTGCAAATTGAACCAACGATTCGGTATGACACTGGCCCAGCCAATATGTCTTTGGCGCAAATCGCCCAGGCAATAGATCGCCCGGCCCGAGATGCCCAGTTGCTTGTTCACGCCAACCTCACACTTGAAGTAATACCCGCGCAGGTGGGGTTGACCGTTGACGTGGACGCTACCCGTGCAGTGTTGCACCGTCAAGCATTGGACCGTAACACAGCACCGGTTGACCTGGTGGTGCGCGAAACACCTCCTGCTGTTACTGAGGTAGAAGAAGCCCAGCGACTGGCCGAGGCGCTCTTGAGCGGTCCTATGATCCTGACCTTTTCCCCTGACGAGAAAGACACTCATGTTGGAAATGGAGTCCACGAATGGAAGCTGGAGCCGGCCCAACTGGCCGACCTGGTTCTAGTTACTGAGGAAGTCCGGGCCGACGGCGTGGGGCGGGTATGGCTTGCTCCCGATTTGGACAAATGGGCAGCCTATCTAAACCAGGTTGCGCCTCAGATTGATCGGCCTGTTCGCAATGCTCGCTTTGAGATTGACCCGGCTACTGGCCTATTGACGGTTTTGCAGCCCAGTCAGGAGGGCTGGTCTCTCGATGTGCCTCAAGCCCTGACAATGATCGCTGCCCTGCCCACCCAACCTACCCATCGCATTGAGTTGCCCGTCACGATCACGCCTCCGGCTGTACCTATGGAGGAAGGCTACAACATGGGGTTTACCGATGTGGTGGCCGAGTCTACGACTTACTTCAAGGGGTCATCGGAGGATCGAGTGCGTAACATCCGCGCGGCCGCTGAGAAATTCCATGGCATTGTAGTGCCCCCTGGAGCTGTTTTCTCCTTCAATGAATATCTGGGGCCTGTCACCGCCGAGGCTGGTTTTGAAGACTCTCTGGTCATTTGGGGTGATCGAACGGCAGTGGGCATCGGCGGCGGCGTGTGCCAGGTGTCGACCACGGCATTTCGTGCAGCCTTCTTTGGCGGCTTCGAAATCACCGAACGCTGGGCACACGGCTATCGGGTTAGCTGGTATGAAACAGGCACCGGTCCAGGTTTAGATGCTACTATCTATACTCCCGACGTTGATTTTAAATTCCGCAACGACACCGACCATTACCTTTTGATTCAGACTTACACGGATCCAGTGGCTGGTACCCTTACTTTCCGTTTCTACGGGACTCCCACTGGCCGACTGGTTACGATGGAAGGACCGTTTGAGGAAAACGTGGTGCCGCACGGGCCGGCCGTTTACCAGGAAGACTCAACTTTGCCTAAAGGGACGACCAGGCAAGTTGAGTGGGCGAAGGATGGGGTCGACGTGACAGTGCGCCGAATTGTGACCGAAGGCGATGTGGTCATCCATCAAGATACGTTCTTTAGCCGTTATAAACCCTGGCGTGCCGTGTATCTGACGGGCACGGGGACGAGTGATGAGTAACGAGTTGAGAGGAAACCAACGTGTCGGGTGAAACCGTATTGGTCGCTGACGACCGAATAGATAACGTAGATTTTCTTCGGCAATATGTGTTGGAGCCCAATGGCTACCAAGTGAAAGCGGCTACAGACGGAAACGAGGCGTTGAGAATCGCATTAAGAGAGGACGTGGACCTGGTAATCAGCGACCTGGTGATGCCAAACCTGAATGGGTTGGAGTTGATGGAGGAATTGCGCAAGGCCGGCAAGGAGATTCCTACCATCCTGATGACGTTCCACGGATCGGAAGAGACGGCCGTCAATGCTTTTCGATTGGGTGCGCGCGATTACATCATTAAACCTTTCACTGTAGAAGAGATGGTCGAAGCAATTGACCGCGCGCTGGCTGAGGCGCGCCTGCGCCGGGAGCGCGACGAATTAACCAGAAACCTGCTCCAGGCGAAGCGGCAGCTTGAACAGCAGGTTAAAGAGTTGCGCATCCTCTATGGCCTGGGACGCTCGGTAACATCGCTGCTCGACCTGGAATTGGTGCTCAATCGAGTGGTTGAAGCGGCTGTCTACCTCACCGGCGCCGAAGAAGGCTCGTTAATGTTGATTGACGAGGATAGCGGCAATCTATATATGCGGGCTGCACGGGGAGTCGGCGAAAAATACGCGCGCGGGTTTAGAGTACGCGTGGAAGATAGCATTGCTGGCCGTGTTTTGCGCGCTGGCGAACCAATTATGTTGGGGGGCAACCGGCAAGACGATGCCTACAAAGTCAAAACTGGTTACTTAGTGAAGGCATTATTGAACGTGCCCCTGAAAGTGGGAGCTGAAGTCATCGGCGTGCTAGCGGTAAACAATCGAACCACCGCCCGTGCCTTCAGCTCAGGGCATTTGCGTATGCTCACGGCGCTGGCCGACTATGCCAGCATTGCCATCTACAACGCCGGGCTTTACCAGGATCTGGTGGCGTCGCGAGATCAGATTGAAAAGTGGGGACAGGAGCTGGAGGTTAAGGTCAGCGAGCGCACGGCAGCGCTCGAGGCGACGCAGACCCAACTCCTTCGTTCAGAGAAATTGGCGGCGCTGGGACATATGGCCGCCGGCGTGGTGCAAGAGGTAAGCAATCCGATCAGCACTATCTTAGGCCACGTCCGGCTTTTGGAAAGCAAGCTCGCAGGTGATGAACGAGTACGAACGTCGTTAGAAGCCATTGAGCGTGAAGCACTGCGCTGCCAACGGACTATGCAGAGCCTGTTCGACTTCGCCAGGCGAATGCCACCCAGGACTCAACCGGTTGACGCGAACGAACTGCTGGAAGCAGCTTGGCATAGAACCGAGAATGATCTACCTCCCTACCCTATCGAAATTATACGTGGTTTCGATCCACACCTGCCACTGGTGCCGGCGGATCACATGCAAATGGAACAAGCGCTTTATCAATTAGTCCGTAACGCCTGCGAGGCGATGCGCTTCGGCGGTACGCTGCGCCTCATCACTCGCTCGGTCGGATCAGAAGTACAGATCATTGTGGCCGATACAGGACAGGGGTTAACGCCGGAACAACTGCGTCACATCTTCGATCCCTTCTATTTCACCAGCGAACGAGGGGATGCAGCGGGAATGGGGCTTTCCATTGCTTATGGCGTGATTGAAAGGCACGGAGGGACGATCGAAGTAGAGAGCCAGGAGGGAAAAGGCACCACCTTTACCATCCGCCTGCCTCTAGCACCTGGGGAAGACAGTGGATCTGGGATCAGGAACTCAGTAGGTAAGAAGCCGGGAGAGGCAGGGGAATTAACCCTCCCCACTCCCTGAATGCCTAATTCTTGGCTCCCTTTCCAGGGAAAGAGAACAGGATGAAAAGAC
>JAHELX010000296.1 GCA_024643945.1 Anaerolineales bacterium | reverse complement strand
GTGGTCATCTATGCCCGCTGGCACGATTGGCGCGGTGGCGTTGCCTGGGGCCCTCGTTTTCTCGTCCCACTGTTACCCCTCTTGATTTTGCCCCTGGCCCCGCTGTTGGCAGCGCTTTGGCACGATAGCCGCACGGTGCAGGGTGATCGAGCGCGCCAAGGTAATAGAGGGGAGTGGTCTTACATCCCTGTTGCCAGGATCTGGAAGGGAGTGGCTCGTGCCGGATTGCTGGCAACCGGGGGGGTGAGTGTGGGGGTGCAGGTCGTCGGCGCCGGTGTCAGCTTCCTGCGCTATGGGGACCAATACGGCAAATTAGCAACACAGAGAAGTTCGGCCCTCTACCGGCTCGGGCAACAGTGGCCTGCCCTGGGACACGCACTGCTCTTTCAACCAACCAATTGGGATGCAGCCTGGGTACAAGTCAATGGAAATCGGGTGAGAATTGACCCGCTCACTCTGATAACGTTGGCCAGTTTCTTTCTCCTTGCTGCTTTTGGGCTGATAATGTCCTATTGGCGCAGGCATGATGCACCCCGCCGCTGGCTGGGCGTTTATCAACTGACGATGGTGGTTATAGCTGTGTCTACTTCTCTGATCCTTCTTATCCGCTCTGCTGACGATAACCGTTTTGGCGGCGGTGATGATTATCAGGCATTACTACAAACTCTGGCAACTGTTAGCCGTCCTGATGACGTCGTGTTGCTGGACAATCACATCTACACAGACTTTTTTTTCAACCACAACCGATCGCGGTCTCGCTGGTATGCTTTAGACCGGCAAGCCGATACATCTGACCGAACACTGCAACTGCTGATCCGTAGCGCGCAGCGATATAGACGCATCTGGCTGGTCACCGATCTTTCGCCAGATTCTACTGGGGATCGCCCGGTAGAGGCCTGGCTGACCCAGCATGCCTACAAAGTAGACGAGGTCGTTTTTAGCCCATACGCGCGACTTTTGCTATATGACACTGCAACCAATCCTCAATCTGCCACACAAGCAATTAGCGTTCGAGTGGGTGAGAATGTTGAGTTGTTGGCTTTCGACTTATCGTTCTCCAACCAGTCTGAGCCTGTACGTTTGACCCTCTACTGGCAAGCACTAGGGAAGGTTTCGGAGGATTTGACAGTTTTTGTGCAATTGCTTGATTCCAGTGGGGAATTGGCCTGGCAGGTTGACCGCTATCCTGTTGACGGATTCCGTCCCACCAGTTCTTGGAAGGTTGGCGAAACAATAATTGACCGTTACGGTTGGCAACTGCCTTCGGAATTGCCTCCCGGTGAGTATCGACTGATCACTGGCCTCTACGATTGGCGAACAGGGCAGCGCTTATCCATTGCTGACACGCGAGGCACTCCTTTGGGCGACCATGTAACGCTGGCTACTTTGTCTATTCCTCCCTCAACGGAGGACTGACGTGATTGATATCTTTCGACTGTCTCTTTAGGGCCTTCCTGTTCAACTTGGTCCAGAAGCCAGCCAAGGCGGCCGCAATCAGTGTCACCCCGCTGAGAACGGCTCCCCATGTCAAGGTTACCGGTTGGTAGAAAACTTGCACCTGATGTTCCCCAGCTGGGATCGGCACCCCTCGCAAGATGTAATCTGCTCTCAGGATAGGAACTATCTGGCCGTCCACGGTGGCCCGCCAGCCCGGATAATAGATCTCGCTCAGCATCAGCAAACTGCCGGCGGGGGCACTGACATTCAACGATATGGAGCCGGGCGTTCGGTGAACGATCTGTATCTGGCCTATCTCAGCCTCAGGAGGGTGCCCCTCAACCGATATCGATGTGTCAGGCGGCACCAGGGCTATCTGAGATGGGTCGAAATCGAAGGCGTCGAGTCGAGACAAGGCCGCATTGTCTTCGGCTTCTTCCACTTGATATACCAGCCAGGCACGCGGGGCCACATGGCTCAGCCGATGGACGTAAGTCACGTCGCCGCTGGCCGGTTCCTGGTAAATGATCTCCGACGGCGCGTATAATTCCTTGCGCCAGGTGATGACATATTTCACGTTGAGCAGTTCCCACAGCCGCTCCATGCGTAGCGAATGGTACATCGCGTCATAGCGGGCCAGACGTAATGGACTGGCGCCCCAGGCATCTTCCAGGGTGTAAGGCACCCCATAATTTTCGTAGATGCGGTATTCGTTGTAAACGCGAAAAGTATTGTTGGATGAGGCGTCTTGCTGAATCGCCTGGACCATTGCTGGCACAGCCGTCTGCGCCTCAGGCAGAGAGGGGTAGAGGTTGGTCTTCCAGTTGACGGAGAACAGATCAAAAGTTACCAGTAGCAGGTAGCTGATAGCCAGAAGGGAGTAGCGAGTAGGGAGTAACCTATAGGTCCCCTTTGGGGAGGAGTAGGGAGTGGTTCTCTGTACCCTGTCTCCAGTTTTCAATCGCTTGCCACTGGTTCCTGATCCCAAGTCTCTGATCTCTGATCTCCATTCTCCAATCTTCGTTACACCCCATATCAGTGCCAGCAAGATTGCCAACCACACGCTTCGACTCAGCAAGAAGTTGAACGGGCTATCGTCCTGCCAGCCGGCATTATTCAGCCCATAGAAAAACAATATCACCAGGCCCACTGCCCCAATCAGCAGCCACCCAACGACAGTTTGGAGTTTGGAGTTTGAAGTTTGCTGGCTTGATATTTGGTATTTAAACCCGTAGCCGGCTAACACTGCCAGTGCAAAGCTGACAATGAAAGCTGCCCGCTCCTGGTCGCGAAAAATGCTGAAGCCGGGTACAAGCAAGTAGAAAGGTGTGTAGAGAAACGTCTCGCCACCCAGGGAGAGCAATAAAGCACCGGCCGCCAGTACCCCCCAAAACATCGTCTCTCGCCGGCGCAGTGACAGAGCTACCCATACTGCCAGCAGCAGTGGCAGCACTCCCACGTACAACGGGGAGTAGAAGCTGACCGATCCGGGCAGCAACATCTGAATCAGATCATAGATAGGAAAACCACCGGCCATCTTGTCGTAGAGCCCGGCTGCTCGCACCGATAGTCGCATATATTCCAGCCCAGGCAGCCAGGCAATTGCGGAAAAGCCCAGGCCAATGAGGATGACCAGTGCGGGAGTAAGGAGTAAAGATTGGGGAGTAGGGAGTTTGTGGGTGGGGTGGCTCGTGGACGGGTTGCCTTGCTGCCTCCTCTGTGCTAGAGTCAGGAACATGACATAAAGTATGAAGGCATAGAACACAAACATAGCGCTTTGCGGGTGGCCAGCCAGCAAAATCACACCCCAGACCAGCCCGGCTGCCAGTGTATTGGACAGGCTGGGGCGTAAGTAGGGCGTCTCGCTCGACCGATCCATCAGCGCCCGGTCGGTGAAGTAGAGCAGCAGCGGCAACCATACGACTGTCTCCAGCACGGCCAGTTGCTGGCAGGGGTAACCGGTGAGGTACCCGCCAAAGGTGAAGGTGATGGCGGCGAAGAGGGCGGCACCGCGGTGGCGGGTCAAGCGTCGGACGAGCAGGTAGGTAAATATACCCGCCAGCCAGAAGTGGGCGACGGCTTCGACCTCCAGCGCAAAGAGGGAAAAGCCCCACGGCCCCGACAGCAGCAGCGTCAGCAGGCTGATGGGATAGAGGACTGCGCTCTGGATGTCGGCCGAGAAGGGTGCACCGGCGTAGGTGTAAGGATTCCACAACGGCATTCGTCCCGCCGAGAGCTCGCGTACCTCGAAGGTGGCAAATGCCCAGAACTGCCGGGAGAAATCGCCAGGTGGAAAACTGGCGCGATCGGCCAGGTTGGGGGTGAGGATGCGCCAGAAGAAGAGCGCGACCAGCAGCGCCAGCAGTATGAGGGCGGCCCAATCGCGGCGAGACCAGCGGAGGGAGGTGGCCAAAGTGTGTTGGGAGTCGAGCGGCATGTCAGCAGATGTCATCGAATCGTCACCGTGCCCAGGTCGGCGAAATCGCCCCCGGAGGGGGAGAGGGTCGACAGACGCTCCCCAGTGAGCGGATGGTACAGGCCGGCGATCAAGCGGTATTCCCCGGCCGGAAGATCGGCAGGCAGGGCCAGTCCGTGGCGATCCGAGACTTCCTCGCCAGGAGACCAGGTAGAGGTCGGAGTGTACCCACCGTTGGGTGGACCATCATGTTGGGCAACCGGGGCTCCGTCGGCTGCAAGAAGCTGCAAGAAAAGATTGTAATCGTCCGTGGGTTTGCGGAGGGGCAACCAGACAAATTCTAAAGGCAGTACTTGTCCAGGCCGGGCTGATTCGGCTAACTCTACTCTAACTAATCGTAGTTCCTCACCCAGTGTGGCGTTGATCGTGCGTGTGGTCATTGGGCGAACAAGGCCATAGCGCATCAGGCGCACATCATCCAACCACCTGTCGCTGGCTTTATAGGCGTTGAAGGTGAGCCAATGTTCGGTGGCGTTGTCCGGTGCAGCCGGCTGGAAACCAACGGTCACGAGCCAGGCGTTTTGGCCTGTCAGAGAATCTCTGAGCAAGGGCAGCGCCGTCTCTGGCATGGGAGGCTGTTGCTGGGCGAACCCAACGATAGGCATTCGTGCCTTGAAGCGATTCATGGATACGTGGTAGTGAGATGGAGCTACGCTCAGGATATGATCGTTGGGGCCGGCCTGCGCGGCCGCCGTGTTGAGGGCACGGGCGTAAGCATCCTCGGGAGGGCCAAATTGCCGGTCGGTACGATAGGCGCGCTCCAGAATGAACAGGCTGGTGAACACGGCGAATAACATGAGCAGAAAAGGACTGAGGGCTGAGAGCCGGGAAGTGTCCATCTGCGCAGTACCTTTAGGGTAGCGCAGCAAACGCCATAACCACACGCCGCTCAATCCCAGGAGCGCGACCATCACCCCAAACGACAGGCCGTCGAAGCCCCATGGCTGCCACCAGGCTACATCGGAATAGGCCTGTGACCAAGACTGAAGCTGACCAACTATTTGCATATAGCGGAAGTCAGTCAGGGCGGGCGTGTTCTCCAGGAAAAACTCACCGCCAAAGTCGGCCTGCAATTGAGCCAGGTAAACCCAGGGATTCATGGCGATGCCCAAGAATTGGATGGTAAACGACAAAATCCCCAGGCTCAAGAGCAACCCGATAAGAACCTTGGAGCCAGCCAATGCCCGGTCCAGAACCGGCGCCAATGCTATGCACAAAAATGGCACAACCGGAACCAGAAAGCGGGAGCCCCAACTTAATCCTTCGCCGGATGTCCAGGCCGAGAAGAGGAAAATCGTGACGCCGGTCACCCCTATAACCAGTCCCGTCTCTGCCCGGCGTCGCTGCCATAGCCAGACCAGGCCCGGCAGGCTTAAGAGTAACAGGGGGGAATAGACGAACAAGCCTCGCAGCGGGCTAAACAGCAGTTTGTACAGGCCTAGCAACAGATTGGGTGAGAAGATGGTTAAATCATACCCGGTCTGTAGCGGATTGCCGACGCGTACCCAGTTGTATCTCATCAGCATGAGAGCTGGGGGAATGAGGCCGAGCAGGTAGTAGGAGGCTGGGAGCTGCCCGTCCCGGCTGCGTACCCCGTTTGAGGCACTTCGCCGCGCGGGCCGGGAGGGGCTGGGGGCTGCCCGTCCCGGCTTCGCCGCGCGGGCCGGGGGGGGCTGGGGGCTGCCCGTCCCGGCTTCGCCGCGCGGGCCGGGGGGGGCTGAGGGCGTCTGGCTACCTGTCGGCTGCTGGCGGTTAATTGCTAGCAGGTACGCTCCAAAGACCGGGATCAAGAACAGATTGTTGGCGCGCGTTGCCACCGCCAGGCCAGCCAGCAACCCGGCCAGCATAGCGCGCCAATTCCCTGCTTCCTGGCGGAAGGCGATCAGGAGATAGGCTGTTGCCAGCAGCAACAAGCCGGCCAGTGGCTCGCTAAATAAATATTTGCTGTAAACCCAGGCGATAACTGCCAGCCCATAGAGGAGCGCCACCCCTAGTGCCACCCGCTCTTCGTATCCAAGCCGCCGCACGAGGCGAAATAGCAGAGCGGCGCTGATGGCCGTGACAATGGGGTTAAGCAGCGACGCTGTTTGTAACATGCCCAGGCCGGGTATTAGCAGACCCAGCCAGTAGAGGGGGGCCATTGCCAGCGACATCATCAGCCCCTTTTTAGAGTAGACATGCCCGTCCACCCCGAAGAATCCCTGCGCTTCTCGTTGGCTGGTCGTCCACTGAGTCCAGGCGATCTGGTCGGTATCCAATCGGCCGAACTTCACCATGCTCTCGGTCACGGCGAACATGGAGACTTCATCTATCGAATGGAAGCCGCCGCGGTAGCTGAGCAGATAAACCGCAAACAGAAAGAGACCCACGCCCAAGGCGAGGGCCGTATCGCGTCGCAGGGTACGGCGCGCAGCGGAATGCGTGACCATGATGTCGTCAATGATAACGTTGATACCAGGTTTTGTCAAAGCTTGCGCTGGCGGTCAATTCATTCCCCGTTTCCTTGATCGGACCTCATCAGCCAGCGACGTACCCGGGAGCGAAGCAGTGAGGGGGCGGCCGGCTTGCCAATGTAGTCGTTCACCCCTAACTCAAAGCTGCGCACGATGTCCTCCTCGTCAGCCCGAGCAGTGAACATAATAATCGGAGTGTTTTGAAACTCCGGCATCGCCCTGAGTTGTTGTGCAACCTCGTAGCCATTCAGCTTGGGCATCATTACGTCCAGCAAGATTAAATCGGGATGCTCGCGCCGGGCGATTTCGATAGCCTCTTCACCATTTCTGGCTGCAAGGATATCGTATTTGTCTTTGCTGAGCACAGCCCGGATGAAGCGGACCATATCCGGGTCGTCGTCGGCGACCAGAATGCGCGCTGACCCGAATCTGGTGGAGATGGTCTGGGCTGTCATATCTTCAGGCATTTGGTCCGCCGCTTCTGGCAGATGGATTTCCATCCCCTCGGCGGCAACAACGACGTGCAGATCAGAGTCCAGGTCGCGAACTCGAGCCTGGCAGCGTGCTTCCTGCTGTTCCAAAAAACCATCGTCGTGCTCTGGGTCGTGGTGGGTCAAGACCACTTGCTTTACACCAGCGGCTATGGCTACGTCAGTTACATACTCCATGGTGCTGTGGCCCCAATTGCGTTTGTCGGGGTATTCGGTGTTAATGTATTGCGCATCGTGAATAACCAGGTCAGCGCCAGTGAGAAACTCGACGTGCCGCCTGTCACCAGCATGGACAATGTCGGCCAGGGAGGGGTTCTCAACGCCAGCTCGATAGAGGTTGGGGGAAAATGGCTCGTGGTCAGATGCGTAAACGACAGTTGTACCCCCCGAGGTAATGCGAAACCCCAGGGTAAGAACGGTATGGTTCAGAAATTGGGTCTTTACCTGGACGTCGCCGACGTTGAAGGTTTCTTCGCCGATTTCTTTGAAAAGGATGGGGGTTCCCAGTTCATCCAAAGTGAGCGGGAAATAAAGGTAGTCCATCTGGCCGGCCAGGACTTCCGACAGGCTTTTATCAACGCCCGAGACAGCGAAGATAGTGAATTGATTGCCTTTTTGAAAGACTGGATCGAAGAAGGCGAATCCCTGCG
>JAHELX010000295.1 GCA_024643945.1 Anaerolineales bacterium | reverse complement strand
TTCTCGCGGGTCAGCGGCGCCCGCTGGCAGGTGGACATCAACCCGCCCCTGGCGCCCATGGCTGCTCCCGACCCGGGGACGGTCAAGCGGGTCAGCGAGACCTGGGAACAGGATGGGCTGGCCTTGACCCTGAAGCGGATCGAGGTGCGAGCAGAAAGCGATTATGACGCTGCAGCCGCCCAGGTATGGTTTGCCCTGACCAACCACACCAACGAGCGGCTATTGGTGGAGATTGACTTCAACCACATCTACCTGCTGGACAGCTTTGGGCGGCGCTTCGGCGATTGGGAAGGGGGGGGCTTGTGGACGCAGTGGCTAGAACCCGGCCAGAGCCTGGAGTTCAATCGGTATTACAGCGAAATGGCCAAGTTGCACAGCCGCGTCACCCGCGGCGCACAATTCGTGCTGGTGATGGCCGAAAAATTGGGGACGATTGAGGGCATTCAGTGGCAGTTTGACATCGTGCGCTAGCCAGGCCGCCATGCGGAGCCGATAGAGAGGAGGGACATATGGCCTTTGACAAACTGCGCATCTACTACAATGCTATATTTGGCGCGTTGGGGGGGCTGCTCAGTTGGGCGCTGATCGGCCTGATCCTTCGCTTCCAGGCTGAAAGTACGTTTCTGCTGTTCGTCAAGGACGCCTTGCAGGGGGCGCTGGTAGGCGTCTGCATCGGCCTGGCCCTGGGCGTGGTGGATGGCCTGACGGTCAGCCGTTCGCTTAGACGAGTAGCGCGGGGCGGTTGCCTGGGCGGCGCCATTGGCCTGGGGGGCGGGCTGGTGGGGCTGATCCTGGGCGAAGCCATCTTCCTGGTCGCCGGTGGTGGGGTGTGGCCGCGCGCCGTTGGCTGGGCGGCCTTCGGTTTCCTCCTCGGGACGGCCGAAGGGATCGCCAACCGCGATGCGCGTAAGGCCAGCTATGGGGCGGTTGGGGGACTGTTGGGCGGGTTGATTGGCGGCAGCACCTACGAGCGGACCAGCCTGCTGCTGCGTTCGCTGACCCACGACCGCGACTTATCGCTGACGATGGGCGGGGCATTAGGACTGATCATCCTGGGGGCGTGTATCGGCTCCTTGATTGCTCTGACGGAGGGCATTCTGCGCCGGGCGTGGCTCAAGGGAGTCAAGGGCAGGCTGGAGGGCCAAACGCTCACGCTGTCCAAAGCGCTCAATACCCTGGGCCGGGACGAGAGGTGCGACATCCGCATCCCCGGCGATTCTCAGGTGGCCGGCCACCACGCCGACATCCTGCAGACGCCTCAAGGCTTCGTCATCGAGGCCAGAGGCGGGCAGGTGTTGGTTGATCAACAGCCGATAGCCCGGCACCCCTTGCACTCTGGGAACCGCATTCAACTGGGCCAGTCGGTGTTGGCTTTCTTCGCCGAGTAAGGGAGGGAGAGCATGAAAGCATTTGCCAAACGCGTGGTATGGTTAGTGATCCTGGCTGCCTGTGCCGTTGGCTGGGTGTTTTTGATGAGTCTGGAGCTGTCCAGGCCGGGTAGCCGCCAGGGGGAGGACGGCTCGCGGGCCAGCGTGGCCTATGTGGATGAGTCCGAGTTCCCCCGCGTAACGGCTTATCTGTCGGTGGTGGATGGCTCGGGGCAGCCGATGGCCGATTTGGGACAGGAAGCGTTTGCTCTGACTGAGGACGGCATCCCGGTCGAGATCGAGGATTTCATCGGTGCCGGACGACAACCTGTGGTTGCCATATTGGTGATTGACCGTAGCGGTAGCATGAACGCCCATGGCAAAATAGAAGGGGCCCAGGCCGCAGCTCATGCCTTTCTCAATCAACTCCAGCCTGGACGGGATAAACTGGGTGTGATTGCTTTCAATGAGGCCCTGACCACGCTGGGGGCCCTTACCCTTATCTCCGAAGCTGACCGCCAGTCTCTCAAGGCTGCCATCTCGCGGCTGGGGCCGGCCGGGGACACAGCCTATTACGACGCCGTTTACGACGGGATTATAGACCTTGGGCCTCAGCCGGGTCGCAAAGTGATCGTCGCCATGACGGACGGCAAGGATAATCGCAGCCGACACAACCTGAAGAATACCATCGAGTTTGCTCGGGAGAACAAAGTGCCGCTGTATACCATTGGCCTGGGTTGGGATGTGCAGGAAAACCGGCTGGAAAAGATGGCCAGCCAGACGGGCGGGCGCTACTATTTCTCGCCCGACGCCAGCCAGTTAGCCGCTTTATACCGGGATCTAGCGCAAGCCCTGCAAAATGAGTATGCGTTGACCTACACCTCCCCCACGCCCCGCCGGGACGGCACCCGGCGCGACGTGGGGGCGGCGGTCGAGCATCCCGGCGCCGTTTTGAGTGTGACAGGGGATTATAACCCCGGCGGCGTCCTATCCGTGACTCTCAACTTGCCGCTGCTCATCGGGCTGGGGATCCCCCTGCTAGGATTGCTCTTCCTGCCCCGCACCGTGAGCGGGGTGAAGGGCATGCGGAAGCAAGCCGAGTCATATCCCCAGCCAGCGCCCATCTATGAGCCCGGCCCAGCGCAGGGCGCACCGCTCAGAGGGGCCCCGCCTCAGGCCTTTTCAGCGCCGCCGCCGGCTTATCTGTCACCCTCTCCCGCGCCGCCCCCCCGCGTTCCGCCCCCGCCTGGCCGGGTCTTGCCAACCTGTGCTCGGTGTGGTGCGTCGCTCCGGCCCCAGGCCAGGTTCTGCCCCAGGTGTGGCCAGCCGCGCGCAGCTCGGTAGAGCATAGAGCCATACCAGGGGAACAGGAAGGGATAGAACGAGGTGAGCGGGAGAATGGCTACAGAGGGAGAACAGGAGAAGTGCCCAAGATGACCGATTTGCAAAGTTGGCAACGCTTGCTGCTGGGCACGTTAGCCCTCTTATTGGTGCTGGTCCTGCCGGCGTGTGCCTGTGCCGACGAGCTGGAGCGCATGCTGAACGAGCTGATTGCTCAACTGATCGCTTCGATCCAGCAGGCCATCCTCGATTGGTTGAACAGCCTCCTGGAGGATATTAAACAACAGATCGCTCACTCGTGGGAGGACCTAAAACGGGACCTGGCCCAGGCGTGGCAGAATTTTTGGAATAGTATCCGCCCACCAGCTCCCAGCATCACCGCCCCGGTCGACGGCACGATATCTCCGAGCGGGGCGCTCAGCGTGCAAGGTACCAGCCTGGCTGCGAGCACCGTTACCCTGTGGCGCAATGCGAGATATTATCAGGAGGCCACTGTCAACACGGCTGGCGAGTGGCGGATGGATGGCGTCGTTCTCAACAAGGGTGAAAACGTCTTTACCGCCAGTGCGAGCAAGTGGTTATTCGACAGTCCTGCCTCGAATGCTGTTAACGTGACATTCCCTGGTGGGGAAATGGAGGTAGTGCCGTCCATGTCGCCTACTATTGACCCCGCACTCGACCCGCACGCCTGGATGGTCGAACTGGTCCTGGAGCAACTTAAGGCCAATGGCGAGACCTTCTACGAAGAGCGCCGGGCGGAGTTCACTGCTGCGCTACGCGCTGGGTTGCAGGCTTCCAAAGAGGACGACGAGGCTCACCGCTTTTTGAACCTGGATGTACCCCTTACCTTTGATGAGCACCTGTTGGTCTTCTTGGTGCCCAAGGACGTGCCGAAGCGCGAAATCATAGAGGTCTTGAGCAAAGCGTTGGAGAGCGCCGTACTGGACAAGGCGGTGCGGCGGGAACTGATGCTACAGATGAGCGACTCTCTGGAAAGGATGGATGTCACGTGGACGGTGGAAGATGGGGGACAAACCTTCACTTTCGAGTACGTGCGCCTCGAATTGGACCGCACGTACCTGTTGGAACATCTTGACCCCCGTGCCCTGGCTAAGCTCCGAGCTCGCTTAGCCACTGAGTTGGTCCGTGGTGTATTGGGCGAGGTGAGCGGCAGTCTGATGGAGAAAACGGTGAAGATGGGCTTTGCCCTATGGGGGCGAGCCGATGCTGACTCACAGGCTCAGCACTACTACGACTTAGCGGTGCGGGCCTGGAACCATCGAGATATAGACGAAAAGCCGCTCCGTTGGAACAACCCGGACAACAACGCATTTGACGGGGATATGGATTACACCTTTACTACCAACGAGGAGTGGGCCATGTTCTACCTTGGCCGGGCTTCTTTCTATATGCAAAGCCCCGCCGATCCGTACTACACTATCCCCTACTACAAGCCCGAGGCCGATTTGTACAGTTTCATGGCTCGCAAGGCCGCCTCCTACGCAGCCAAAAAGCTGACCGAGAGAAAAGTAGCCGCCGTGTTTGGCAAGGTGTTGGGTGGCGCCCGTCCGATCACTCAAGTGTTTACCGCTGTCGAAATCCTTGAATGGATGACCAATTTCTTGCGCTATGCCGATGCACGCGAGGTGCGCGACGTGCATCGGCCCAACTTCGGTGAGCTGACTGCCGGCAATCGGTACGACTATCCCATGCCCGAAGAACGGAAAAGGGTTGGCGCATTTAATGAACGGGCCGGTTACCCATTTAGAGGCCCAAATGACTTTATGCTCCACAGTTACCTGGAAACCCAGCCCTTTTCTGGACAGGAGCGGGCGGAGCGTGGTGAAACTCAGTTCTCAGTTGAGTCGCTGCTTGAGTCCAGGTCGCAGGAACTCGGGGCCGACAATTGGGCTTCACACGACTTGGGCTGGGTGACGCGTGATATAGGTGAGTGGGCAGCGCAGTACAGCCACCCTGGGCGGATAGGTCAAACTGACAAGCGTATTCCGGAAGGCAACATGATCGTCAGCAACCCCTACTTCGTGCGCGAGGTGTTCAGCTACCAGGTTATCGATGGGCTACCCCGCGCTTGGCCGGAAGCGGAGATTGGCTGGCGATTGCGGTTGGTGTTGCTGGACGGTACGGTAATTGAGGGGAAGGTGGACGGCCGGCCTGATGTTCAGCCCATAGACTACCTTTACCACAACGGCCAGACGCTGATCGAGAACCACGTCGAGATCTACGTTATTAGCCTCGGTGAACTGAGCTACATGGCCGGGACGATGAGATCGTTCCCTTATTACAGCCTCGACCTGATCGCTGTGGAAGGAGACGAGCACCTGTACGCCGTGTTCGATAGGGCAGGTGGCAGTCCCGTTGAGATCGCCCCTGGCAGTTGGCCCGACCTAATGTACTACCTGGTCGGCGTGGCTGGAAACGGCGGCCCGGCCGGGGATTTTCCTGAAAAGGACGGCGCCGCCCGCATTGCGGCTGGCCGCCTGGTCGTGGGCGCGCTGGCCACACAGCACCTGCTGGGCCGTTTCGCTGCGGAGGCGCCCAGCTATAAGCCGCCATCACCTATCGTTGTTGGCCCCGATGATCTGGGGGTAGCGCTGGGGAGTCCAGCCCAATTGCATCTCTATGATCGAAGAGGGCGGCATGTGGGTCCCAATCCGGCCGGCGGCGTGGACCTGGACATCCCAGGGGGGCGCTATTTCACTCAGCCAGAGACAGGCCAGCAATTCATTGTCATCCCCCATGCCAATCTGGGCGACCGGTATGATGTTCGTGTGGACGGGGCCGGAGATGGCGCCTTTAATCTGGATGTGTTTTACACCGACCGGTCACTTCGCCAGGCAGTGCGGCTGGCCTACGAAGATGTGCCCCTCAATCCGGACACCCTGGCTGAGTTAGCAATACGAGCCGACGATGCCCATACCCTGCGTGTAGACCACGACGGCAACGGCAGCTTCGACCAGGAATTGCTCCCCTCGCGAATGATCGAGGTAGCCGTGTTCGAGATCGGCCGGGCAGGGGGGGTATCGTGGTTGGGCTTGCTGTTGATTGCGGTCTTGGCTGCCAGCCTGCTGACGGGGTCGGCAGTCGTCATTCATCGGCGTCGCCGCCAGCCGCCTTTTCTGTCGACCACTCTCTGCCCGTACTGTGGTACAAAGCTGCGCTCTGCTGCCCGCTTCTGTTCGCATTGCGGCCGGGGCATAGCAATTTGCCCTCGTTGCAGCACCCCGGCCAAGCGGCCGGACGCCCGGTTCTGCCAGCGGTGTGGCAGCCCACTGCCAGCCGCCGTTCCCGCCCACCCCCTGCCCCTTCCTGGGATTCGGCGGCGCGTGAGCGGGTGGCTGGTGGTGGCTCTCGGCGCGCTGGTCGTGCTGCTGTGTTTCTTCCTGCCCTGGGTGGACTGTTCCGGCCTCCAGACCAGTGGGTGGCATATGCCGTGTTCGGTCGGGGTGATCAACTTCCAGGGGGGAGCGGCCGGCCCGCCGAGCTACCTGGTGTACCTGGTGCCCCTGTCGGCGGCTATGTCCCTTCTTTTGCTGCGTTGGCGGCAGCGAAAGATAGCGGGTGGATTGACCATCCTTATAGCAGTTGGCGTATTGCTGTTCGTGATCGGGACCTTCCTTGGCCGAGGGGCGCTGGCTTGCAGCCGCCCAGGGCTGTGGGGAACGTTGGTCGGGCTGGCCGGTATGATCTGGGGAGGTGGGAAGGAGATGCGGGAGTAGTCTTCCCTCTCTTGAGTCTTGGTTCGGTAAATTGAAGCCAAAGAAAGGAGCACTCTCATGGTTACTACGTCTACTTCAGGGTTGGACCTTATCCTGCGGGCCATTGACCTGGCTCTCGACCGGCGCAGGGTGACGCTGGCTTTCATCGGCATCGTCGCCCTTGGCTTGGATATCGGCCTGTTCGCCTTGTTGTCCAACGCCATAAGCAGCGAGGAGACAGCCGCCGCTATCCTCATATTGATCCTCGGGCTGCTGATTGCCTGGGTGCTGGGCGCGCTGTTCTCCGGCGCAGTCGCCCGGCTGGCCTGGGCTGACCTGGATGGTCAACCCGGCTTGAGCCTCGGCGCAGCCTTGCAGTACGCCTGGGGACACCTGGCCAGTTTCCTGCTGGCCCCCTTAGGCCTGGCACTGGTCGGCCTGGCGGTGCTGCTGGCCGAGACCCTCGTCCTCTTGCTGGGGCGTATTCCCTACGCCGGGGAATTGCTGGCCGGGTTGTTGTACCTGCCGCTGGTCGTGATCAACATTCTGGTGGCGCTGATGATCTACATGGGTAGCTGGCTGATTTACCCGGCGGTCATCGAAGCGAACCGGGGTGTGATCGAGACCGTACGCCACGTTATGCGCACCGTGCGATCGGCGGCCGGCCAGATCGTCAGCTACTTCATCCTGGCCATACTGGTGATGGTCCTGGCCATTGTGGTGCTGGCGTTCCTGGCTGGCGCCGGCCTCAGCGTAACCAACGCGGTTATGATGGCCGGCGTCTCACCTGAGAAGATGTTGAGCATCCAGAGCACCGTCATCATGGGGCCGTTGTCCGACCTGTTAGAGCCGTTTGCGGAGCTGGGGCGGGGCTTTGGCCTCAGGTCCTTGCCGCCCACCTATCGCATCGCCGGCGTACTGATGAGCCTGGGCAACGCAATCCTGGTCGGTGGCATCCTGCTGGTCTTCCCCTGGACCTTTACCATGACCGTCAGTTGCGCTGTCTATTGCGCAGTGCGCGGCTCGGTCCCGGCCCCGGCCGGTCAGCCCTTCCCTGCTCCGCCCCAACCGCTGCCAGCCCGAGC
>JAHELX010000294.1 GCA_024643945.1 Anaerolineales bacterium | reverse complement strand
CGTAGTGGCTGAATGAGGGTCAAGTGCAAGTATTCGCGTCCCGCTATCTGCCGCCTGGCTGCCCCACTGGCCCGCGCCAGGGGATCAAGCGCGGCACCTGGCGCTGATAGGCACGGTAATCGTCGCCAAACTCATTCACCAGCCGTCGCTCTTCAAAGAAGGTACCCACGTAGAGATAAATCGACAGCACCGCAAAGAAAGCCAGCCGGTTGACCGTCATCTGCGGAGTCAACCAGATGACGACCAAACCCAAAAAATAGAGCGGATGTCGCACCCAGCGATACAGGCCAAAGATTTCCAGCGGCGGCCTGCAATCCTCGCGTCCATCCAGGGGCATATCGAAAAGCTGGCACAACCCCAAAAAGTGCCAGATGTTGGTGAGCCACAGACCATAGAGGATGCCCACGGCAGCCACCAACTGCCCCAGCAAAGCCAGCCACAGCCAGGGCGGTGACATTGTATACAGCACCCTGTCGGGCAGCCAGACAAGCATCGGCAACAGGGGCAACAACATCAGCCCGGCTACCACGTTGTAGGCCAACCGATACCATCGATCAGTGGTAGGTCCAAAAGCCTCGTGCGTCCAATCCTTCATGCGTTGACTGGCCAGCCAGCTATGCCCCACCCCATATAGTAGCGTGTATCCTACAATAATGACCACGCTCGCTATCATAATCGTCGCTTCGAATCCTCGATATCCGCTCTTTAATTGTTATCTTGGCTTCCCCGGCGGCAGATAATCTATCGGATTGACTTGTTCTCCGTCCATGCGGACTTCAAAATGCACGTGGGGTCCGCTGGAATGACCCGTGCTGCCCACCTCGCCCATGAGCTGTCCCCGCTCCACCCAATCCCCCACCTGCACCCACTCCCCTTTCATATGGCTATAGAGCGACTGCAAGCCTTCACCGTGGTCAATGATCACCGTGTAGCCGTAGCCGGTACGTGCCCACCCTGAGCGGATCACCCGACCCGCCCGCCCCGTGTAGACCGGCGAGCCATAAGGCGCACCGATGTCAATCGCCCGGTGACTATCAGAGAAGCCCTGGGTAACAACACCCACCAACGGCCAGGCAAACGGGCTGTCGGGGGAGGGTTGGGGCGTCAGGTGAACCAGTTCTTTGCGGCCGTGGGGGACGATAAGCTTTTGCCCCGTCTGTAAAGCATCGGGATTCGACAGATTGTTCAGCGGATAGTTGAGAATATCGGCTTGGGACACACCGTAACGTTGGGCGATGGCATCCAGCGTTTCTCCCGGTTGGACGGTGTAGTAAACACCTGGCACCGGCAAGATCACCAACTCCATGCCCAGTGACAACAGGTCAGGGTTGCGCTCCAAATCGGGATTGGACCAGCGCAACGTGTCCACGTCCAGGTCGAATTGGTTGGCGATGCTCCACAAGGTATCGCCGGATTGGACATTGTAGGTGATGATCTTCTCCCGGCCCGATCGCTCGGCCCAGGAGAGCTCTACCTCATCTACGTCGTCAACGAGATCATCGTCCGTCGCGCTGGGGGGAAGCATAGGAGAAAGAGTAAGCGTAGCAGTAGGTGTGATCACGGCCGAACGGATCAGCACTACCCGCCCACGATCAGGCACAGATGGCGACGGGGCAGGTGGCGAAACAGGCCGAACCAGTCGCCCCCAGGCAATAAAGGTCAATACACCCAGCATCCCCCCGGTCAAAATTAGCCGGCGCCAGGGGCGCCGACGTGGGGGAAAGAGGGGATAGTCAAGATAGCCATGTCCTTTGCGAGACCGGTTCATAGAGAAGGATTATACCACCATTTCTCATTGATAGTAAGTTGAGATACTTACTGCCAGGGGTTTTCCATTGTCTGAATCAGTATCGGCCGGCCAATCTTGATATTGGGTCGTCGGGTCAGCAGCCAAATCACCAGGTCGGCGATATCCTCCGGATAGAGACACCTGTCGTGAAGCAATCCCGGCTCATCTTGGGTCATCTCGGTGACCACCATACCGGGACATATAGTATCCACGCGGATCCCCAACGCTTGATTCTCGCGCTGGATGAACTCTCCCAGCGCATTGAGGGCATGTTTGGCCACACCATAAGCGCCGTTACCCTCGTAATATTCAAGGCCTGACTCGGAGCTGATGTTGACGATATGGCCGTGCTGTCGCGCACGCATCATCGGCAGTACAGCACGCGCCAAGAGGAAGGGACCGCGTAAATTTACGGCCAACACCCGATCCCAAATCTCAATATCGTGTTCGTGGATGTAACCAGAAGCATCAATCCCCGCATTGTTGATCAAGATGTCGGCCGTACCATAAGTGTCAACCGTCGTTTTCACCAGCCGGCTTACATCGTCGGCATGGGATACGTCAGCCTGAACGGACAGGCCATTTCCCCCCATTTGCGTGATAGCTGCAACCGTTTTCTCCAGCGGCTCTGCCCGCCGCCCACAGACAACGACTTGCGTGCCTTCGCGGGCCAAAGCCAGGGCGACAGCATGGCCTATGCCAGTACCAGCACCGGTTACGATCGCTGTCTGTTCGTTTAATGCGTTCATTTGGCTTATTTCCTCACTCTTTCTTACTGGCAACCGTCATTTGCTCACAAATCACAGCTTTGCGATATTGTCTACTGGAAGGTAATCGGCCACTCATCCGGAGATGGGGCCTATCGACAACATCGCTGACCGCGTCGCCTGTAGCTTATACGGAAAGCAAGTTGTACTTTGCATACGATTTTCCCCCCCGGTCCTCTTCCTGCGCTATTATAACACAAGGTATGACCAGGGGAGAATCATCAAGAAGTTGAATGCGACAGATGTGGCGGCAATGTTCAAGCCAGCAAGTTGTTGGTGCCGATGTTCCAGGAAATGGAAGTATCTCAAGCATTCTCATTACCTTAAGATTCTCTTAAGCTAATGATTAGCTGAGCATAAAGACAAGCAGGCCGGTTTTGGTTTATAATATAGGTAGAATTTAAGATGAACCGTTGGTACTGCAGCCGCGTTCTACGAGCAGTAAGTAACTGATATGACTGGCAGCCTTCTAAGGGCTCAGGTTGCTGACTGAGATCAACTGCGGTTGTAGTACCGTAGATAGCCTGAGTCGCAGTTAGTGCACCAGGCATATCTACCAGGAGATTTTCTCCTGAGCGGTAACACTTAGGATCCATAAAAGAATAAGTTCCCGCACTTCTAACCGTTTTCCCCTCGGAATCCGCTACAAATGCAGGAAGTTGTTTATTTACGGATCCTAAATAATCGACGATCAGCATAGGATCGCGAGTCATCACGCTTCTAGGCTGACGTCTATAAGAACCTTTTAATAAGGAGGTGACCACGATGGTTGCTGGTGATAGGATTAGTGAGTTGATAGGCAGACAGACTAAAGAGGAAGAACGGACTCGGGAAGAGTCAGCCCCTACTAAGGTGGCTGAGACGCGAGTTATGTTGCAGCCGCTTGCCGCCCCGTCGATTTTGGGGCTGTATGGCTTCGCTGGTGCGACGTTCATCGTTGCCGCGAGTCTGGCTGGCTGGTTTGGGCCAATTGGGGCTCCACTGTATCTCTTCCCCTTTGCCGCCTTCTTCGGCGGCCTGGCCCAATTCCTGGCTGGTATGTGGGCGTATAAGGCGCGCGACGCGCTGGCGACGGCTATGCACGGTATGTGGGGTGCGTTCTGGATGAGCTATGGACTGCTGTACTTCCTCTTCGCTACCGGAACGCTTACAGCGCCTACTGGCGCGTTCGTCGAGCTTGGCTTCTGGTTCATCGTCCTGGCCGCGATTACGTGGGTGGGGACGTGGGCTGCGACAGCCGTGTCCCGGTCGCTGACCAGCGTGCTGGGCGTTCTTGCTGCTGGGTCTACCATCATGGCAATCGCCCAACTCATTGGCAGCCCGGCTTTGACGGCCATCGCCGGCTGGGTGTTCATCCTCTCGGCTATTCTGGCCTGGTACACGGCCAGCGGGCTGATGCTCAACTCGACCTTCGGGCGCGAGGTTCTGCCACTTGGGTTGACCAAGCGCGCGAAAGAGACGCCCCAAGTCAACGCTGGCATTGGTGAGCCTGGCGTTATCCATGGTCAGTAATCTTGCGACATCGACGCTCTGTAAAGGGAGAATAACCCGCCAGAGAAAGGAGCGGGGGCTTTAAAGACAGCGCGAGGCTACATCCATCACAGGGAGCCGAACCTGGAGCCCGGATGTCCCCCGCCCGGTTAGACCAAGAGTGGTCAGCGATCAAGTTTAACTTGATCGCTGACCACTTTTTGCATTGAATAACGAGTTTGTTGCCAAAAGTCGGACTTGAGTATTATTAACCAAGTTCTAACCGCTTTCTAATGAAATATTCTTATTTCCCGCCGCCAATTTGTGGTATAATATACAAATGGAGAGTGCACTTCAGACGCATGTGCGCGACTCATACGCAGCACCTAGGAGGAAGGTCTGGGAGTATTGCATTACCCTTCCTCATTACCAATGAGCCTGAGGCGTTTCTTTCCTCTTCTTCTATCCCCTTGGTCTCCGTTCGCCCCCCCAACTCAGGAATGAGCGCCGACGTGACGATCCGCAAGTAGGCGGACAGCGGATGTAAGGCCATCAAGCCAGAGCCGCAGGTAGGGCAGCCACGCCGGCACTGTCTTCAAGAGATGCTAGCGCTGACAAGCAGCACAAGGAGGTGATGCCTATCACAATTACCGATCTATCTCTTCCCAGGCAGTGACACATCTCTGGAACTACAATCCTGGTGACTACCAATTCAAAGGAGGTCAGGCATGTCAACAAAAATAGTTAAACTTACGATCCTGGTCGTTATTTTAGCCTTGATCGTCCCCACCTCGGTGTTTGCTCAGGCTCCAGCGGACGTTGTCCAAGTCACCCTGCTGCACACCAACGATTTCCACGGCCGGCTCGAGCCCGACTCAAGCGGCCGCGGTGGCTCGGCCTACATGGCAAGTGTGATCAACGATATTCGGGCTGCTGCTGGCGAGGAGAACGTGGCATTGATAGATGCTGGCGATGAGTTTTTTGCCGCGCCGGCCATCTCCCAGCTATTGATGGGGGAGAGCACCATCGATATTTTCAATATGCTCGGCTACGACCTGGCTGTATTCGGCAACCACGAGTTCGACAAAGGCCAGGAGGTACTAAGCGAGCGCGTGGCGCAATCGGATTACCCGTGGCTTGGAGCTAACGTGGTTCTGGAAGGTACAGAATGGGACTACCCTGATTGGGCCATTCCCTATACAACCCTCAGGGTGGGCACGCCGCCTAACCAGGTTGTGCTGGGTGTGATCGGCGTAGCGACCGAGGAAACCCCTGAGATTACCTTGCTAGGCACCACCGAGGGGCTGGTTTTCAAGGATATGACCGAGACCATCCTGCACTACTACGATGAGGTGATGGCTCAGTCGGACGCCTTGATTGTGGTCGCCCACATGGGCACCGACGACAGTGGCCCATACAAGGGGCTGAAAACCGTTGCTCAGGCATTGATTGACGCCGGCAAACCGGTGGACCTGATGATCGGCGGCCACCAGCACCAGGCGCTCTTTGAACCGGTTTACGTCGGCGACACAGCCATCGTATCCGCCGGGTACTACGGGCGCTGGCTGGGACACGTGGATGTGTCCATCGATAAAGCTGCCCAGCGGCTGTCGGTGGACGATTACGAGCTGATTACTATCACTGCAGAGGCTACCATCCAGGGCACTATCGCCAGCGTGGAAAGCTTCTTCGAAGAGGGTAAGATCGATAATAAGGGCATCCTTAACAGCCTGCTCCAGAAGCTAGAGGGTGCCTTAGCAGCCCAAAATGGAGGCCAGGCCAATGCCGCCTACAACAAATTGGAAGCCTTCATCAACGAGTTAGATGCGCAAAGTGGGAGGCACATCGACGCCGATGCAGCCAAGTCACTCGTAATGGATGCCCAGTGGATAATCGCACATACAGATCTAGAAGTGGCAGGGCGAGTCGCATACTGGGCGGAGATCGTTGCTCCCATCGTCAGCGAGCCGGTGGGTGCCACCAACATCAGCCTGGTGCGTGATTACAACAACGAATCCATCATGGGCGATATCGTCACCGACTCGATGTTGTGGAAGGCTGACAGCTATGACGACGGTGAACTGAACGGCTCGGTGGATATCGCCTTCACCAATCCCGGCGGGTTGCGCGCCGATATCCTCATCCCCGATGGCGCTGAACTGCCTTACACCGTCACCTGGGGCCAGACCTTCGACGTGCTGCCCTTTGGCAACATGCTGTATATGATGGACCTGACCGGGGCGCAGATCCAGGAGTTGCTGGATCAGGCAGCCAAACTGTATAAAGGCATCCTCCAGACCTCCGGTGCCAACTGGTACTGGTACAACGATTGCGGCTGCGATGCGCCCACGGCCTGGGGAGCGTATGGCATCACTATAGACGGTGAGCCATTGGTGCGAGACCAGGTATACCGGGTGGTGACCAACGACTTTCTGGCAGGCGGCCAGGATGGCTGGGTGACCTTTGCCAATGGCACCAACCGCTGGGATACCTATTATGACATGCAGCAGGCCTTCGTTGAGTACTTCGAAATGTTGGATGTGATCGATGCAGAAGACATTCCCATGGATCGCATCATCCGCCTGGATGAAGTGGTTACCATGCTGCATACCAACGATACCCACGGCACCTGGCCTGAAACCTACTACTACGGTGACCCCGAGGGTTTTGCCTTCCTGGCATCGCTCATCAAGGCCGAGCGGGCTAAGAACCCCAACGTACTGCTACTGGACGCCGGCGACACCTTCCAGGGCAACGCCTTCGCCCAATACTTCCGCGACGCCGTTCCTAATCCCATTGCCGGGGGTATGAACCTGCTGGGCTACGATGCCTTCACAATCGGCAACCACGAGTTCAACTTTGGGCCAGCGACCTTTGCCACCATGCTCGGGCAGCTGGATGCCCCTACCCTGGGCACGATCAACCTGGACGATGATGGCAGCTACGGCTTCATCAACGAGCATGTGCAGGATTACATCAACCTGGATGTGAACGGGCTAAAGGTAACTATCTTCGGCTTGACCAATCCACGTGTCTACCGCTACGAACTGCCCACCAACATCCCCGGCCTGACCTTCTATTCCGGCCTGGAAAAGGGCTTTGAAGCTGTACCGCAAATTCTCGCCGCCGAGAACCCCGACCTTTTAGTCGGCCTGACCCATATGGGTTACTCACCTTACGGCGATGAAATTGACAGCGACGTACTCCTGGCGGAAGGAGTAGCAGGCATCGACGTGATCATCGGCGGGCACAGCCATACCTTCCTGGACCCAGCGGAAATGGTCACTTCAGGCATCAATCCGGAAGGGACGTTGGTAGCTCAGACAGGCAGGTATGCGCTTAATCTGGGCAAGGTCAACGTGGGTTTCATCGACGGTGAAGTCGTGCTGCGGGAGGGATACCTGTTGCCGGCAGGAGAAGTGCCTGTGGATGACGATATGACAGCCTACCTGCAACCGTTTGAGGAAGTGCTGGATGATTACACC
>JAHELX010000293.1 GCA_024643945.1 Anaerolineales bacterium | reverse complement strand
CCCGCGCCGCTGGCGTGGAACCGGTTCTCTACCGCGCCGATAGCATCGCCTTCGACCTGGACACACCGGAGGATTGGGAGTTGGAGACAGTGTGCCCTTTGGATATTGGGGATTGGAGATCGGGATTTGAGATTGGAGATTTGCTATCTCGCTGATTTGCTGATTTGCTGATTCGATTCAAGCGTGGTAGCATAGCTTCGATATTTGACGTTTGACGATTGACTCTTGACGTTTGACACCTGAGATTTGACATTTGAGACTCAAACCTTGTCTGCTCGCCGCGCTGGCGGTGGCCCTGCTGGGGCTGGTCGGCTGCCAGGACCAACCACGGCAACTATTCATTGAAGTGGATCACAGCCGCCGGGCGGTCACAACCGACGCGACCACCGTCCGCGATGCACTGGCCGTTGCTGGCGTTAGCCTGGGCCCCCTGGACCGGGTCAGCCCCGACCTGTACGTGGAGACGGAACCAGGCATGGTCATCGTCGTCACCCGCGTCGAGGAACAATTCGAAACGACCCGGGTGTCGGTCCCTTTTGAACGCAAGACCGTGACCAACGAAGCGCTGCCGGCGGGTGAAACCCGGCTCATCCAGCTCGGCGTCAACGGCGAAGACGAAATCACCTACCGGGCCGTCCTGGAAAACGGCGCTGAGGTGGAACGGACCGAGGTTTCGCAGGCGCCGATCATCGAGCCGGTCGACGAGATTATCGCCGTGGGTGCCCAGGACCGCCTGGCGGCGGTCCCGCTGAGCGGCGCAGTGGCCTACCTGTCGGCGGGCAATGCCTGGGTGATGCGCGACACCAGCGCCGGGCGGCGCCCGCTGACCACCGAGGGTGACCTGGACGGCCGGGTATTCGACCTTTCCCCCGACGGACGCCAGCTCCTCTACAGCCGCCGCCTGGAGGGAAACATCGAAACGCCCCTCAACCAATTGTGGATGGTCAACACGACCATCGTGGGTGAGACTCCCATCTCGTTGCCCATCCGCGGGGTGCTCTACGCCGGGTGGTCGCCCGACGGAACCCAAATCGCCTACAGTACAGCTGAGCGAACGGCCAGTTCGCCTGGTTGGCGCGCCAACAACGACTTGTGGCTCATCCAGGCGAGCGATCCTGTCACCAGTTCCCAAAGGGGACTTACGGGCGCAACCCAGGTCATCAGCCCCAGCACCGCCGGCGTGTATAGCTGGTGGGGCACTTCTTTCAAATGGTCACCCGACGGGCGCAAATTCGCCTATGCCCGCGCCGACCAAATTGGCGTGGTGGATATCCTCAGCCGAACCACCACCGTGCTCGTCGACTTTGCCGCCTATCAAACTTACAGCGAATGGGTGTGGGTACCTTCGCTGGCCTGGTCACCCGACAGCCAATTTATAGCTGCCGTGGTCCACGGGTCGCCGGTAGCTGGCGAGGATGCGCAAGACAGCCCTGCCTTCGACCTGTGGCTCTTCGCTGCTGATGGACCGCTGAAGGCGCGGGTGGCCGAGCAGGTGGGCATGTGGACATCGCCGGCCTGGGGTCCACAGGGGATCGTCTATGGGCAGGCGGTCAACCCGCTCCAGTCGGTTGACAGCCGCTACGCGCTGTATCTTCGCGATCGAGACGGCAGCAACCCGCGCCGGCTGTTCCCGCTGGCCGAAGAGCCAGGTGTAGAACCCCCACCTCAAATCGCCTGGTCGCCAAATGGTCAAAATTTCATCTTCGTGTATAATGGAAATCTGTACCTGACCAATGTTGAAGACGCTTCCCCCAGACAACTCACGTCGAACAATCAAAACAGTCAACCGCGCTGGGCAGCCGGATATACTGGCAGACAAGTTACGCCTGGGATAGGAAGCGCACCAGTCGTTACGTCCACGGTTCCGGTAACCACCAGTGATCGGGTAACGCCAACAGGGGAACTCACTCCGCCTTAGAGCATGTCTGAGAAGTAGGGTGGGGCAGCCTTTCCAGGCTGCCCAGGCAGGCCAGCCCACCCATAGGTCCCCTGCGGGGATAGGTCCCCTCTGGGGAAAAGCCCCACCAGCTAAGAATTTGCTCAGGGCGGACGATACCATACCCTTTGGGTACAATCCGCTGAGGGAAAACTGTGGCGGCACAAACCTCAAAACGTATTCTGCTGATGGATGAGGATGCCGAAACTCTAGAAAAACTTCAGGCCGTCCTGAGGCGAGAAGGATTCTGGGTGTCGGTCGCCGCTGATGGGCAGGCAGGTTTGCGCCTGGCCCGGCGGGAACATCCCGATCTGATCATCCTCGACCTGCTATTGGCCGGCGTGGATGGACTTCAGGTTTGCCTGCAACTGCGCGAGGACGAAACAACCCGCCACATCCCGATTTTGCTGCATACAGCTCTGGCTATCCCTGATCGAGGCCCCGACGGCCGGCTTGTCCTGGCTCCCGACCAACCAGTTATCTCCGTTGATGCCTACATGCCCAAGCCCACCGACTTGCGGCGCATGATGGAGATCGTCTGGGCCATGGTCGAACCCGATCGCCTCTTCGGCGGCCAGACGGGCGAAGTCGTGCTCATTATCGATAACAACCCGGAACAACGCGCCAGCATCGCTAAAGCCCTCAACCACTATGGTTACCACGTTTTCACCGCCCAGGATGTGAACAGCGGGCTACGCTTGACCCAAGCCACACAACCCGACCTGATCCTGATCAACGACGATTTGCCTGGTGGCCGCACCATTCTATCTCACGCACGAGGCGCCTATGGCGACCCGGCCATCATAACCATCATTGACCAGGAAGCAGAGATGTCCACGGCCATCCTGGAAGACGTGGACGATTATCTGCTCCAACCTATCAAACCCTGGCAGGCGATCCTCACCGTCAGATCCGCACTGGAGAAGTTGCGAGCGCGACGACTGAACCGAGAATTGACCCATCAGCTCCGACAGACCAATCGCCGTCTGCTGGAGACACGACAAGCCCTGCAAGGTCAGAACAAAGAATTGCAGATGACCAACGAGCGACTGCGCCTCCTGCATAGCGCCAAGCAGGCCTTTACCAGTATGGTCGTCCACGATTTGCGCGCTCCTCTCAGCGCCATAATGGGTGCCCTGACGCTGGTGCAAATTGACGCCACGCTTGAACTTAGCGAACGCCAACAGGAGACGCTCAACGGCGCGCTGGCCGCCGGCCAGCAACTGGTACGCCTCACCGGCACTCTACTCGATCTGCAACGCCTGGAAGAAAGGCAAATGCCCCTGAGCATGGAGCCAATCGCTGCCAATAGTCTGATCGAGTCCAGCTTGGAGCAATTGGCCCCAATGCTGGAAGTGCAGGAGGTAGGCGCGCGCACCGACCTGGAAGAGGATCTTCCCCCCTTGTGGGTCGACTGGGTAGTGGCCCAACGGGTGATCGAAAATCTGCTCGACAATGCCATCAAATTCACACCGCCGGGAGGAGAAATCACCCTCAGCTCCCGGTTAGAAGATGACTTCGTGGTCTTCAGCGTGCAAGATACCGGGCCAGGCATCCCTGACGATCAAAAGCAAATCATATTCGATCAATTCCGCCAGATGAGTTTTGAAAGTGGGTTAGTGCAACCCGGCTTCGGTCTGGGTCTCGCCTTTTGTAAGCTGGCTACTGACGCAATGCAAGGCCGCATCTGGGTCAAGAGCAAACAGGGACGTGGCAGCACCTTTTACGTCGCCTTTCGCGTCCACGAGGATCAGAAATACCGGGAGCTGGCGAATCGCAGGATCGAGGAGTCTAGCAATCAGAAATCGAAAGCCAGATCCTGATCCTTTGACTGCTCTCCGCCCTGACATCGAGGGAGCCACAGCTATGTCCTCCCCTTTTTTTGAAGAGGAAACCGGGCCAGCCTCGTCGTCCACTGTGCTGGTCATTGACGACGATGACCTGAGTCTACGCATCATCGCCAAGGCCCTCAACGAGACCGAGTATCGCGTGATCACTGCTACCAACACCGCCGACGGACTCCGCCACGCCCGACAGGAACAGCCCAACCTGATCATCACCAACGTCGCCACGGGCGACGCCGATGACTCAGAGCTGGTTGCCTCATTGAAAGCATCTGCTCCCGAAGCCTGCATAGTTGCTATGACTGATTACGGGGCTGAGCAATTGGCCGCCAACGCCCTCAAGCAGGGCGCCGAAGATTACCTCATCCGGCCGGTCCATCCATGGGAGATTATCACCGTGGCCGCCGAGGTACTGGAACGAGCCGAACTGCGTCGACGCAACCGCCAGTTAACCCAGGCCCTGCAGCAGCGTCAGGCAGAATTGGAGCTGCGCAACGCTGAACTGGAAGAAGCCAACATCCGGCTACGCGAAGCCGATATGTGGAAAGAAAACCTCTCCAATATGATCATTCACGACCTGAAAAACCCTCTGGGCGTCATTCAAGGAGCGATGATCTACTTCAAAGGGACCCTGGACGAGAACCTGGACGACAAGCAATCTCAACTTCTGGAAAGCGCTCTGATTTCGGCCGAGCGGGCCTTGAAACTCGCCAGCGCCATCCTTGACGTTCGCCGGCTAGAGGAAGGACGTATGCCATTAGAACTCCAACCAATCGCGCCCGGCGACGTGATCCAAACCTGTCTGGACGAGATACAGCCGATGCTTACTATGCACGACTTAACCGCCGCGATCGACGTGTCGCAAGGATTGCCCCCCGTTCGGGCAGATTACACTTCCCTGATACGCATTATCGGGAATTTGACTGACAACGCCCTTAAGTTCACCCCTCCTGGCGGGCGTATCACCCTCAGCGCACGCCGAACACCGGCTGGGGTTCAATTCTCCGTTGCCGACACCGGCTACGGCATCCCCCCGTCGCAACACGAGCATATCTTCGAGAAATTTGCACAAGCGGGTATCCGCGCTGAAGGTCAACGTGCGGGTGTAGGCCTGGGGCTCACCTTCTGCAAGTTGGCCGTCGAAGCCCACTATGGCCGCATCTGGGTTGAGAGCGATGAGGGCATGGGCACTACCTTTCACTTCGTCTTGCCTATTTGGGTTGACGAAGAGTAGGCCACAACACCCCGCGCCACCTGGAGAAGGCCACAAGCATGCAGACCCCCAACAGCCAGATGAGGAACAGCCAGGAAGTAGACCGTCGTTTGCCAGGCTCCCTGATATCGAATGCTTCGATGAGACCCTATAGGTGGCCAGTCTTCTGGCTTGCTCTGCTGATCATCCTGGCTGGCGTCGGCACCTGGCTGGGATTAGACCTCCGTCACATCCAGTCGTCGTACCCCGGCCCCTCTCCTACCATCCCGCTCGCTGCCGACAAATCCTATGGCGTCAACGCCGACCTGACCCGCTACCCACCTGCGGCCCTTGACCACACTCTGGCTCGGATGAACGAGTTGGGACTGCGCTGGATACGCCAACCCTTTCCTTGGGCTGAGATCGAGCCTACGTCCGGTCAGTCTAACTGGGCCCCCTGGGATCGGGTAGTGGAAGCAGTCAGCGCCCATGGCCTGCAACTCATTGCCGTACTCGACACGACACCTGCCTGGGCACGCCCTCCCAACACCAGCTCCTTCACCCCACCGACCGAATTAGCCGACTTTGGAGATTTCGCCCGCGCCCTGGCCGAACGTTACGGCGATCGGATCGACTATTACCAAATCTGGGACGAACCTAACCTCAGCGCGCACTGGGGCGACCGGTTTGTAGACCCGACAGCCTACGCGCGTCTGCTGCGCGAAGGAGCGGTCAACGTCCGCGCCGCCGACGCTGGCGCCATGGTACTGACAGCCGCCTTGGCCCCCACAGTAGAAACCGGCCCGCTCAACCTCAACGAGCCTACCTTTCTGGCAGACCTCTACGCTGTCAATGCCGCCCCCTGGTTCGACGTAGTTGCCGCCCAACCCTACGGCTTCGACCAGGAGCCCACCGCGCCCCCCGGCGAAAAGAGCCTCAATTTTGCCCGTGCGGAACTGCTGCATCAGGCGATGGTCGCCCAGGGGGATAAGAACAAGCCGGTGTGGGCCAGCGCCTTCGGCTGGAGCGCCCTGCCCCAGGACTGGGGGGGAGGACCTTCCCCCTGGCCGGCGCTGTCCTCCGACCAACAAGCGACCTATACCATCCAAGCTATCCGCCAGGCCCGCGCCAATTGGTACTGGATGGGTCCGATGTTCTTCGCCGCCTGGGACGCCGAGACGTTGCCGGAAGACGATCCCCGGCGTGGGCTGGCACTGGTCGCCGGAGAAACCCTGCTGCCTCAGGCCCAGGCCATGCGCCGCCACGTGATCAGCGGTGCCAGCGAACCCTTGCCTGGCGAGGAAATCGCCACCGTTGGCACCTACCCGGCCCATCACCCATCGGGCCATTACGCCGGCGATTGGCGCTTTTCGCCCGCCGGCGCCGACGTGCCACGCCAGCCACCTGCCAGGCTGACCATTCCGTTCGAGGGCACGCGCCTGGACCTGATGGTACGCCGGGGAGCCTTTCGAGGCTTTTTGTACGTGACAATTGACGGCCAACCAGCCAACAGTTTGCCGCAACAGGCAGGGCGCGCCTACGTAGTGCTTTATGATCCCCTGGAGCAGGAAGACGCTGTCACCCTGGCCCGCCACCTATCCGACGGTCCCCACACCGCCGTCATTGAAGCTGAAGGAGGCTGGTATCAGTGGTCAGTTGTTGGTTGGCGGGTGAGCCGCGAGGGAGACACGCGAACTATCCAGTTGGGGCTGATCTTGGTCGGTGGGATGGCAATCGTGGCGGTTAGCGGGCTGGTCCGCTCAACGCGCCGCATTCCCCTACGCGACGTCCAACGGGCGCTGCAGTGGGGAGAGAGGCTCTATACCCACTACCTGGAGCTGGGCACCCCAACCCATTGGCTCCTCATAGCAGGAACCGCCCTGGCCTTCTATTTCGCACCGCGAACCCTTCCTTCCCTGGGACTGATGGGCCTTCTTTTTCTGGCCATCCTCCCCCGTCCTGACCTGGGGCTGACCCTGGTGGCCTTTAGCCTCCCCTTCTTCTTGCTGCCCAAGTCCCTGGCCGGACGTACCATCTCGATGACCGAGGTCAGTCTGGTGCTGTTGGCGCTGGCATGCGTCGCCCGCCGCGCCGTGATCTTGATCGACACCGAAGTACGGGCGCTCAGAGACGATGCCCATGCAAGTCGGTCTTGCCACCGGCTTGGCTGGCTCGACTGGGCTGCCTGGGTCTTGGCCGCGATCGCTACCCTGTTCGGCTTGCTGACGCTGATACCGGCGGCGAATAGGGGCGCCCTTGCAGATGCCAACTGGCCGGCGCTGGCTCTGATACTGCTACCCCCGGCCGGCGTGCTGGCCGCCGCTGCTCAGGTAGTTTACCGGATCAACGAAGCGACGAATCTGGAAGGCAAGAAGTGGTGGATACAGAGACTCGTCACCTCGCCCACCCGCAACCTTGACTTGGGGGTAATGGCACTGACTGGTCTGGCCTTCGCTGCCACACTGGCCGCCAAAAACTTTGGCGTCTCGCTCCAGGAATTCCACGTGGTGGTGTGGGATGGAGCCGCCTTTTACACCTTTGT
>JAHELX010000013.1:15035-29404 GCA_024643945.1 Anaerolineales bacterium | reverse complement strand
TGCAGGCAGTGATAATTTCTGCTCCACCAATTCGAAGTCCCCATCCGTGCTTCAGCAATGTCCGAATGCGGGCAGGCAGTGTTGTAGTGAAGCCGTTGGCAAGTAGCTCACCAACGTTTCTCTGAACTGTCCATGATTGCGATATCCACAATGCAGCAAGTTTGTCACCAACCCGGTTACGAGTCTCCGTCGAGACCAGGGCGCCGTTCACAATACATCGTGCAATCAATCGCAGCACTGTGCCGAAGGCATCATCTGGCTGCTCCAGAAGCTCGTTGACAACTTGATCCGCTTGTGGGTGTTGTTCCAGGGCGAACTGCAGCGTTTGAGCCCAGCGCCGTCGCACGGCGAGCTTGAATCTCTGAACAACTTCATCAGGGAGATGATGCACAAGATAGCATGCTGCAAGGTACTCTTGCACGATCGGAAAGACAAAACTTATCCACCAATCGGAGGAGCATCTTAATAATCCGCAAACGGTGAGGTCTGCTATATACGAATCTGTGTCCCGCAGAATCTGATACGCTTCCCGCTCTGTGAGGCCGATCTTCCCCTGTTCGAGAGCCGCAAACGCGAGATATTCAGCAGTCTCCCGCAGTTCGTTAGGACCATATCGGGGACTAACCCAGGGCTTGTACTTTTGCGGCCGAAGGATCACATCAAGATAGCGATCAAGTACCTCGCTGCGTTTGCGAGGAAGAGGTTCAGGTGGCCTTGCTGTAGCCAGCAATAATGCCAGAAAAAGTGGAATACGAGCCAAGCGCCGTAAGTCTGAGTATCTTTGGAGCTGTGAAAGCAGCTCATCTGTGCTGACTATGCTGCCAGCTTTTTGATATGCGGCAGCGAACTTGATGATCTGATCGTCGCCAAAGGTATTAATCGTCAGTATTGGTGCATTCAAGGGAGCAGGTAGTGCCGCAGCCTCTCGCACGGTCAGAAGCCAAGGTACTTGCTGATAGCGGCTAGAAAAAACTCTAATCAGGTTACCAATGCGCTGCCGATCGCTCGGCGCAAGTTCATCCAAACCGTCAAACAACAGCACGGCTTGCCCTGTGTCACAATAGTCGCCCCAACGGACTGACACATTGAATTGCTTGTTAATCGAATTCTCAAGGAAAGCTATGACGGGTTCTCCGCTTTCTGCAAGTTCAGGGAGCGGTATCAGTGCGGGGAGCCAGGTTGTTTGGGTCAAACGGTGGGCGATAGCAGTGAGTAGTGCAGTTTTGCCGAAGCCTGCCCCGGCCACTACAACGGCGCGTTGCAATGTCGCGTGAGGGAAATGGCGGAGGTCAACCAAGCCACGCTGGTCATCAAACCGGTAACGAGGGTCTTCTTCTTCTAGATTCGTCACATGGGCAGGATCCATTTGTCTCTCCTGGAGAGTAGGCCAGAGAAACAAAACATCTGTGTTTCCAGCCAGATTGGTACCAGGCACCTGGATTTGGGCGTAGCCTGTGCTATTGATTCTCGATAGACAGGTACTCCAGAACTTGGTGGTTCGACGATAGAGATACAGTGGTCGCTGGATAGTTCTGCGAGGAGTTGAGGTCTACGGAATATTTTGCGGTATCTTGAATATCCGCCGACCTTGTCCCGAAGCAGCCGGAACAGAGTTAGTGGCTCAGTGTTACTTGGCGGTATCCAAAGCGGCATGTGATCACGCTCAATCTCCTCCGTATATATAGGCCAAATATCGATGCGAGAGAAAAAAGCAAGAATTGATTGATCATCTTGGTGTTCGGGCGAAAGCAACACACGAATATTGGCTACCAGCGAAGTCATATTTCCTGTGAGTCTCCTTTGCCACCCTTGATAGTCTGATTCACCACCAGTACGAGCACAAAGTTCTCGCAAGTCCCGATAGCAAGCATGATGAGTGCCTATTACAAGGATAAGGCGATCATCAGCATTAAACTCACGCCCCCACCTCTGCGTTTCAAAATCTCGCCAGAGTTTCGACCAGACTTCGTCACCCTTTGAGATGTTTTCTTTCGCCTGAATCCAGTCTTGATGATAATCGGCATAGGTAACCACAATGTCGTCTACACTAGATGGCGCTTCTACCCGAACCTGAATCACACGCTTGCGACCTGGACGCATTTGCATATCGCACAGACGTCCGAGGAACAACGCCGCAATAGAGTTCTGGTAGTTTATACCTGACTGTGTCGTTGGACCGCCACGTTCTGGCATAGGATTCCTTACCCTCGCGCCCGCTTGCAAAGCGCTGTGCACAGATAGCACAGCGCCAGATCCTCTTTCTCCATAAACCATTGAAAGGTAGCGTAGAAGATCTTCCGGCCCTTCGATCTGATGGCAGCTTGCCTCATGCTCTGATCAGCCCCACATCTTCCAGGATAACCTGACGCAAAACCTTGGGGTCATCGAAACGCTTCAACGCGTCCAGGATCTCGATACCGGCTAACCGCCCTTCAGCATCGTAGTCGGCCGCGATCCCTTCCGCCAGATGTTCGGTGGTGACTGTGGTCTCGAGAAACTGAATGTATAGAGCATCAACTTCCGGATCATATGTGATCTTCATTGTAGGCTGCTACCGCCCCCGCCACCAGTCTTTGCGCGTGCGCGGATCCATGAAGCGCCCGGTATCGCGGATGGCGGCTCCGATCTCGCCCCCTCGGGCACGCCCCAGGGCCTGGCCGGCATGCAGGGCCGGGAGCTGGCGGCGCCCGGCGGCATTCATCTGCCCGTAGAGCGCCAGCAGATTGGGCTCGACGCACATACCTTCGACGTGCAAGGTATAGCCATGCACCACGCTGTCTTCCCCCGTGTACTTGAGGGTGATACGATTTTCGTCGGCGTACAGCACCAGCACTGCGTAACCCTGGCCGATGCCATAGCCGGAGTCGGGGACGTGGATGGTCTCGCCCACTGTAGTAGCCAGGCCGGCCAGGGTCACCTCAAAGTCGGTGATGGGACCACCCCGTGCATTGCGCGCCCAGTCCCAGTTATTGACGCGGTACACGTTGTTGAAAATGGGCGTGCGCTTGTCGGCGAAGAGACCCGCTAATTGCGGGGCTCGATCATCGGTGGGGCCGGCCATGTCTATCAGGCCCCACTTGGCTGTGGTGCGGTTGTAGCCACGCAGCGCCAGGTTGAGGTCACCGTGCTGGGCTGCCGGCCGGTCGGCAGGGGGACCGACGATGGGCAGGGTGCCATAGTGTTCGCCGGGAATGGGAGCGCCGGGATCAACGCCCGCTCCTGGTGGCGGAGTCGAGGGCGCTGGAGCAGGCGGCGTCGGCTGGGTGGGAGAGGGTGGAGACGACGGAGGGGACGCCGGGCTCTCGCCCGCCAGGGATGGAATCACCAGAACCTGCCCTACCTGAATTCGACTGGGATCGCTGATGTTGTTGGCCTTCTGGATGATGGGATACTTGCGCCCGTCGCCGTATACTGTGCGGGCAATCTTGCTCAACGTGTCACCCCGTTGGACGGTGTAGGTGGTCGGTGCCCCGCTGGTCGGTTCCTCACCGGTTGGCGCTTCGCCCCCCTTGCTCTCGGGCTCAGCATAAGCGGTGATGAACTCATTCAGGAGTTGCTCCAGCGTTTTGCCCTCGCGTTGGGCTCGCTTGAGTGCCGCCTGGTAGGTTGGATCGTCCAGGTTGATTCCAAAATTGCGTAAGGTCATGACTCGCCTCCTATCTTTGAAAATGAACACTTGCTATACCCTACCCACGTGCGAGTATTATATAATCTCCAGTCTCCCATCACCAATCTCCACCTTTGTCAGCGCCGCACTCGCTTACTTAGCGCTTTGCGCGAATAGCGTAGCGCAAGGCCCTCTTTCTCCGCGAACTGCTGGAAGGTGGCGTAGAATCGTTCCCGGTCTTGCAAGCTGATGACCGCCACTGCATCCGCGGTCTCCAGGGCATAAGGATAGCCGTTGCCCACAATGCACTCGGCGCGGACCAGGTTCAGCACGCGTTCGAGTTCCTCCTCGTCTTCGGCCAGCCAGCGCGGGAACTCCAGGCGGGCAGGGGCGCCGTCGGCAGTGGTCTTGAGATAGGTAAAACACACCTGGCGTGCCTGCGGGCCGTAATCGGGCAGCACCTTGTCGTCCCGGGCACAAAGGTAAACCTGGCAGCGATCGCCCCACTGCATGCGGGGGCGCAGCAGCGCTCCGTCGCTCAGGCGTGGGGCAGGGGGCAGTCCAAAGAGAGGGGCCAACATGGTGACCAGGTCGCGGGCGAAGCTGGTGTCTATATAGCCCACCAGTGGCACCCGGCTTGTTTGGGATGTGCGCAGCATCGCGGTGACGGCGTCCACGTAAGCCCGGCGCAGGTTGGGGCGCATGTGCTGGGCGAAGGAGACGACCAGCGAGCCGTCGAAAAAACAAAGTGGGATAGGGTCTGCGCCGGCGTGCGCCTGGATATACTCGACGATAGCCCGGCATTCCATCTGGAAGCGACGTAGATTGACGTGCCAATCGGGGAACTCGCTACCCCCATTATCGTCCGCTTCCTCTGCCAATTCGCCGGGAGCCAGAACCTCAAAGGCCAGGTCTTTAACGTATTGGCCGCCCGGTGTGTGGGGATTCTCGAACCAGCCCACTTGCACTGCACCGACAGGCACTGAAAAGTCGCGGCTGGGAGAAATCTGTGAGCCATCCACGGCAAAGGTAGGGGTGTTGAACAGTATCTCCCTGGCCCAGATACGTGCTTCCTCGTGGCTGGTCCAGCTCTGTCCCAAGCTGACCAGGGTATCATGCAGCCGATCCTGCTCGTCGGTAGGAAGGGCACCCGGCCAGAGGATCTCCGCTTCGTCAAAGCGGGCTTCAACTTCCGCCCGGCTGAGGGCGGGCAGATGTTCGAGGGCCTCCCGATAGCGGTCCAGCGTGTCCCGCAGTTCAACCTGATAGCCAGCAAAGTGGTCTTTCTTGGCTTCCAGGGCGGCGATAACCTTGCTTCGAACTAGCATCGCTTCACTCCACTTCTACCTTGCTCACCCCATCTTCCTTACGCACGCGGACGACATTGTTTGTCACCCGTTCAAAGGTGTCGTCGTGGCTGATGACGAAGAGCTGGGAGAAGCCTTTGACGGCAAGGATCTGCTCGGCCAGGCTGTCGCGGCGGGTGTCGTCCAGGTTCGAGGTCGGCTCGTCGAAGAAGGCGACGTCAATGGCCGACAGTTCGCGCAGCAGGGCCAACCGCACAGCCAGGGCCGCCGCCATTTGCTCACCCCCCGAGAGTTGCTGAAAGCTTCGGTCTCGCCCGCTCTTTTCCAGCACGATTTCATAATTTTTTTCCCAGCGCAGACGGGCGCTGGAATCGGCCATAATGTCAGCGAAGAGATGGGCGGCCTCCAGCGATACTTGCTGCAGCAGGCGGCGGGTGACGTGCGGCCCTGCCTGCCGGATCACTTGCCGGATGAATTCCAGCAGGGCCAACAGTTCCTGGTGCTCGGCCAGAGTCGCCTGCTCAGCGATCAGCGCTCGTTCTGCAGCTTCCAACTCCTCAATTTCACGCTCGGTTTCTTCCACCTCTTGTCGCAGCCTGCCAAGTTGCCCTTCCAGCCCGGCCTGCTCGGCCTTGAGTCCAGCCTCACGTTGACGCGCGGTCGCAAGCGCCTCGGGGTCGAACTGGATGGCGACTTCCTCTGCCTGCGTCCGGGTTTCATCTCGCTCGGCAGTCAACTCAATTTGCTGGGTCCGCAGCGACTCGGCCTGTTCGCGGCGGGCAGGTAGGGCAGCGGCGATTTTGGCGTTCTCCAGATAACGCCGGTGATCCTCCTCGTGCTGGCTGAGCGTCCCGCGCTGCTCGGCCAGGTGCCGGTCCAGCTCGGCAAAGGGGGTGAGTGCCCGCTCAATCTCGACCAGTGATGCTTCCAGGGCATTGACGGCGTGGCGTTCTGCGTCTAGCCGTTCCTCCAGGTCGGCTCGCTGGCTCACCTTCTCGGCCAGACGTTCGTACCGGCGGCGGGGATCCCCCAATTCGGCCAGCTCACGCTCCAGACGGGTGGCCTCCTCTCGGCTGCCCGCCAACTGTTCGACTCTGGCCTGGACAGTGGACAGTTCGCGCTCCAGGTTGGTGATCTGAGCGTCCAGATCCTCTTTGTCAACCGGACGAGGCAGGTCACGCAGTTGTGGGGCCAGTTCCTGGATTTGTCGCTCCAGTGCGGAACTGGTCTCGGTCGTAGCAGCGATTCTTTCAGCCAGCATCTGGTCCTGGGCCCTCAGCTCATCCAGCCGCCCCCGGTTGCGTGCCAGCAGATCTGCCCGGTGCTCTGGCGTTAATGGCTGTTCGCAAACAGGGCAATTCGCGGCCTCGGTTGTCTCTAGAGTTTGGGTTTGCTCCGCCAGTCGCGCCACCTCGGCCCCCAGCACTGTCTGCTCTGATTTGAGTCCGGTGAGGGACTGGCGTACCTCTTCCAACTCGGCCCGCATTTGGCGCAGTTCGGCCTCAAGGTGGCCGGCGGTGATCAGCCCGGCCTCGACCGCCTCCAGCCGGGCTTGCAGGTCGTCCAGGCGCTCCTGCCGTTCGGCTACCTGGGCCTGAGCCATCTCCAGCGCGCGGACCTCTTCCTGAGCGGCTTTCATCGCTGCTTCGAATTCTTTCTGGCGCTCAAGTTGGGGCTGAAGCGTCTCCATCTGCGCTTCAGCTTCTTCAATCTCCAGTTGGTTGGCTTCCAGCCCTTTCACCCGCTCCTGGGCCAGCGCCAGCGACTTCTCCTGCGCGGCTTGATCGCTCAGCAGTTGGTCTCGCTGCTTGCGCTCTGCCTCTAACTCCGATAGTGCCGCCTGGGCTGCTTCGTAGGCAGCATAGGCGGGCCGGCACGCCTCGACGGTCGCATGGGCCGCCTCTGCCTCGGCCGCTGCTTTCTCGGCCGCCGCCAGTTGTTGGCCGATTCCCTCCAGACGGGTGGCCAACATTTCGGCCTTTTGCAGCAAGCGGTCCAGTTCATTTTTCGTCGCCTCCAGCGATTCCCGGAGGGCCGTGGCTTCCGCCAATTCGGCCCGGAGATCAATCAGGCGGGTTTCGATCCGGGTCATATCGGCGTGCAGCATCTCAGCCCGCTGGCGCATACCTGGCAGCCGCTGGACCTGAGACTCCAATCTAGCGATGCGCTCTTTGTGCTCGGCTATCTTCTCTTCCAGGTGACGCAGTGTCTCGCGTAGGGCTTTCCAGGCCTGTTCATATTCATCCACCCGCAATAAGCGGTCGAAGAGGGGTTTGCGTTGAGACGGGGTTTGCAAGAAAGGAACGGTCAGCAAGCCCTGGGGCACACCGACGGCGTCGCGAAAGAGGGCAGTCAGGTCGGTGCTCGGCTCCACGCCCAGGTGCTCTTTCAGCCAGTCGAGCACGTCGACCTTTCTAGAAGCGACTTGGGCATCAAGCTCGGGGTCGTAGACGTAGTAGTCGGAGCTTCCCCCGCAGCGGCGCACGATCTGGTATTCGCGCCCATCCTGGTTGGATATGAAGCTGATGGCAATGGTCGCTGTTTTCTCCCCTTCGCGGACGAAATCGGCCTGGGCGTAGGGTAGGTAGTCGAAGAGGGTGAAGCCAATGGCCTCCAGCAGAGTGCTTTTACCGGCGCCGTTTTCGCCGCAGATGGCATTGGTCCCTTCGGTGAAGGTGACAACAACATCACAGTAGCTTTTGGTGTTTTGGAGTTCGATGCGAGTGATGAGCATCACGACACCTTCGCTGATTGAAGATACTCCACGATCCCTTCCGGTGAGGTCTCTTCCAATACCATGCGCTTCACGTTGAGGGTGAGGTCGGCCCATTCGGCGGCAGCCGGCCGGTAGCGAGCGTCGCGTTCCACCAGGTCTTCTAACACTTCGCGCTCCAGCTCGGCGCGCGATTTGGATTCGTCGCCGCTGACTTCATACTCAGTGGGCACGGTGCGGTTGGTGACGCGAACCAGTAGGGGATCAAAGGTAGACTGGACGATGACCTCTAAGCGCTTCATGTCCAGCTCGCGGCGGTCAAAAGGGAGGACGCCTTCTAAGGCCATTTCAACCACGGGCTGAGCGCTGCCAGTGTGTCCGGCTGCCTCTGCTGATTCGCTTCTGGCGAACTTCTCGGCGGCGGCGTACAGGGCCTCGGGATTGTCGCACGTCTCCACGCTGAATGATAGGCGCAAGAAAGGGCGGCGTGGGTTGCGGACCAGCCTCGCGATGTGTTTGACGGTCTGTCGCGCTCCGTCAGGAGGCTCGGTGTCGACCTCCACCAGGTAATAGCCGCGATCGGGCCAGGCGGCCTCGTCCATGCCACAAGTCTCCGGGGAGCCGGGGTTGTAGATCCAGCCCTCTCGCTCAAAGGGTTTGTGGATATGTCCCAGGGCTAAATAGTTTACATAATCATATAATGGTGCCATCTGGCTGTAGGTTAGTGTGGCCGAGTAGTGAGGCAGCACACCTTCCAATCCGGCGTGCATCACCAGTACCACATACTCGATATCGCTGTGATCCATATCGGCCAGGGCCTTGATCAGGCCCTCAACCACGCGGGAGGTGGACGCGCCGTAATATTTAAGGCCGTAGATGCGAACGCGGCCCTCGATCGGATTCCTGGAGGGGGTCAGGTCCAGGTAGGCGCCGCCCGTGCCGTCCCATGGCGTCAGTGCCGGCACGCCCTCTTTGAACGAGGTTGGGTTCAGTAGCGACAGGTAGTCCCGGTCGGCCAGAAAGTCCATCCACGAAAAGACATCTCGGTAGTGGGCACGCTCGTGGTTACCCTCAACGGCGGCGACCGGGATGCCGGCTTCTTTCAGCCGGCCCAATCCTTCGACGGCCTGGATTAGCGTCGGGGGGTCAATGGCGCGTTTCTGAAAAAGATCGCCACCCAGGACCACGAAGTCGACTTGCTCAGAGACGGCCTGATCCACGATATATAGAAAGGCGTGGCCAAAGTCGTTGAAGCGTTCCTTGTGGTTGTATTGCTGGTAGCCGAGGTGAAGGTCGGAGACGTGGAGGAATTTACATTTCATCCTGTTAGCACACCGCGCACTACGTGAGATGCGAATAGTCTATCACAGACGCCTATTGAGGGCAAGTCATTAGACCGTTTGTTCAGTTTTCCCGAACCTCGGCTGCAGTGGTCTATGTTTCGCTTCCATATTTGCTCTTAGGCGGTACTCGTAATACACTGAACTTCCACAGGCTCTTCGCCCTTGAGACGATCCGAGCACCTTTTTCCACCGGGCCTGCGGTCCCGGTTGGGTGGGACACTATAACAGATTGAGGGAGCCTGGGGAATATTGACGAGTAAACTTGACAAGGAGGTCAATTTCAATGAAGACTCACGAGCTGATCGAGCTAGAAGAAAGATACGGTGCCCATAATTATCGTCCGCTGGATGTTGTCATCCAGCGGGGTGAGGGAGTTTGGGTTTATGACGTCGAGGGCAATCGCTACCTGGATTGCCTGAGTGCGTATTCCGCGCTGAATCAGGGGCATTGTCATCCGCGCATCATTGAGACGCTGGTGTCGCAGGCGCAGAACCTCACCCTCACTTCGCGTGCTTTTCGCAATGACCAACTTCCCCTCTTTTACCAGGAGGTGTGCGAGCTAGCCGGCTATGAGATGGCTTTGCCGATGAACACCGGTGCCGAGGCAGTGGAGACGGCTATCAAAACCGCGCGCAAGTGGGGTTACACCGTCAAAGGGGTGCCGGATGGTCAGGCAGAGATCATTACCTGTGCCGGCAATTTCCACGGGCGTACACTGACAGTCATCTCCTTTTCTAGTGAGCCCCAATACAAGGCCGGTTTTGCGCCTTTTACCCCTGGCTTTGTGACCATCCCCTACGGCGAGGCCGAGGCGCTGCGAGCCGCCATTACTCCCAACACCGTCGCCTTCCTATTCGAGCCAATTCAAGGTGAAGGAGGCGTGGTCGTGCCGCCGCAGGGCTACCTGCGGGCCGTTCGAGAGATTTGTACCGAGCATAATGTGCTGATGATGGCCGACGAAATCCAGACTGGTCTGGGACGTACCGGGCGGCTTTTTGGCTGCGACCACGAGGACGTGAGGCCTGACGTCATGATCCTGGGTAAGGCGCTCTCGGGCGGAGCGTATCCGGTGTCGCTGGTGCTGTCGCCGCGCGAGGTGCTGGGCGTCTTCGGGCCAGGTGACCACGGCTCCACCTTTGGCGGCAATCCGCTGGGTTGCGCCGTGGCACGAACGGCGCTGAAGGTACTGGTGGAAGAGGGCATGATCGAAAATGCAGCTCGCATGGGTGAATATTTCCAGGAGCGATTAGTAGAGATCAACTCCCCGCACGTGAAAGAAGTTCGCGGTAAGGGTTTGCTTATCGGCGTAGAGCTATATCCCGAGGCTGGCGGTGCCCGTCGCTTTTGCGAGGCTTTGCAGGGGCGCGGGGTTCTGGCCAAAGAGACGCATACCCACGTCATCCGTTTCGCGCCTCCCCTCGTCATCACCCGGGAAGAGATTGATTGGGCTCTAGAACGCGCGCAAGAGGTGTTGATGATGCCTTGATCTGATGGGATCGCCAGGCGGGGGATTGATGCCGCATCAATTCAAGCCGTAGTTGGACCCAATAAGTATTGAGTCCAACTCGTGCTCGCAGACATCGCAAAGGAGGCTGGGTTGGTTAGCTCCCTCCATGCCGTATTCTAGCAAATCGCGCAGATGCATGCAGGGGCGCATAGCGCACAGGTTTGTGCAATACAGATCATTGCCGTGGGATGTGACGTTCGTTGAACGTGTCGGCAGGGGAAGGCCGACTGCCCGGCCCGTGGCGTGGGTGACCAGGTGGCGTAGTCCCAGGATCTGGGCTTCCTGACTTCCCAGTCGCTGCACATGATAGGTTGAAGCTACGCTGGCCAGCCCGGGCAGGGCCACGTTCAGTATCGACTGCCCTTCCGCGTCGACCAGTTCCTCGGCAATGAGGGCCACGTCGAAGTGGGGTGTTGAGCTCTGCCAGGGCTCTAACTCTACCAGCCGCAGATAGGCGCGCCCGTCAATGCTCTTACCGTCTGCGGTGCGGGCGTGGTCCAGATACCAACCTACGCTGGAGTAAGCCGACCCAGGCGGCATCGCTGGAATTGTCCAGTCACCGAAAGGGCGGACAGTGGGTAATATCTGGGATTGGAACCAGGGCCCGATTCGTTCGCCCACGCGGATCATTATTTCAGAGACGGTGTATATCAGGACTTTTGCCTGACTGTCGCTGACGTTCTCAGTCCAGGTGAGAGAGATAAACGTTTTCACGTAACCATCCTGGGACGAGTCGTTATCGGCCAGCCTGGTCTGACCATCGCTGGGGGATTGAGGTCAGGCGCGCGGCAACCATCAGGCCGATACAATAGCCTACCATCGCCAATAAGGTGCCGCCAATGACGTCCATGATCCAGTGCTGACCGGTGAACAGAGTGGACATTGCTACAATTAACGTGAGACCCCAGAGCAACCAACGCCACTTGGGCTTCCAGCGACTCCAGATAAGAGTGATGATCACGGTATCCCATAGGTGCTGGCTGGGAAAAGCGTTGTAAGTCCGGTCGTTAGCGTAAATGAAACGGATCAACCCCTCCGCCCAGCCGGTGCCGGTCACCTGGGGACGGACCATATAATTGGGATAGAAGATAAAGATGGCGTAGCCGATGAGGCAGGCGCTGATCCAGCCTGTAATAAAGGCCACGTACAGTGAGTCTTCCATTTTCAAGTAGGCCCACAAAGCGGCTACTCCCCACCAAAGAATGCTGAGTACATAGGGCACGCCCCAGATAGGCCAAAATGGCACATATCGGTCTAGCCAGATTTCGACGGTCGTGCCATCGCCCTGCCAGCTCATTAGTCGGTTAATGGCCAGATACAAGCTAAGTACAGCCAGGAGTGTGAGAAACAGGATACGGCGTTGGGCGGGCGTCAAGTAGGTTTCGGAGACGGGATTGTGGTCCATAGGCTCCTTGGCATAGGTTGATGGAGTTACTGATTATAAATCAAAAAGGGTGAAACATAAAATGTATTGAGTAGATTGGCTATGGCTCGCTTTTGCTCAGAGCGTGCAACAGATCACCAAGACTGCGCATTTGGGCGGCCCGGCCAAGGAAGGCTTTCAGCGAGCCACTTTGGGCGCGCAGCTCGCCCATCCAGGGGCCGATTGGGTCTACCGAGGCGGGGCTGGTGGCGTAGCTGCCGTGGAAGGCGAAGTAAGCCTGATTAAGCCGGCGCAGGTAGTAGCCTTCTGTCACCAGCTTTTGTCGTTCTGCTTCCATATAGGTTTCCGCTTCCGAAACATGTCCTTCGGCTAGCAACTGGTCCACATGCAACCGGATGCGGCGCATCGCCTGGTTAAAGTCCTCATGGGGAGAACTGCTCGCTTCAGGAGATGGCTTGTGTGTCGTCACTGGGGGGGGCACCAACTCGGGGTAATAGCGAGCCATTACCAGGTCGGCGACTTCGCTGCCCACCATGGAGGCGACCGTTTCGTTCATCGTGGTCAGGTCCTGGCTGTCGCTATAATGCAGCCCTAGAGGCCGCAAAAACAGATAGGTGTGAGTCCATTCGTGGGCGATAATGTCCAGCAAGCTCTGCAACGACGCCGTGTCAATGATCATCGTCGGCCAACTCCCGATCCCGCCCAGGTCGACTACCAATGCCGACATGTCCAGGCGGGCTTCAATGGTATCCTCCAGGCTGTTTCGTTTCGTATCGGGGATGTCTGGCAGTAGCTCAATGCTCCGGTATATGCGAATCTTGTCGCGGGGCGAGATGATCAGGTCAGTTGGCAGGTTATTGAAGCGGAAGGCCACTGGTGGCCATGCCCGGTCGCTGCGCCCAAATCCCTGGTCGGCCAGAACCTGGCTCACCTGCGCTGCCATAGTACGTTGTACCTGGGGGGCGGCTGCCTGTTGCTGATGTCGTAGCTTTTCCAGTTCCTTCTTAAGGGGGGCAACGGAGGGCGACAGCGCAGGAGACTGCTCGAGAGAGGAGGCCGGGCCAGTTTGGGGCAATCGGTCGGTCTCGGCCTGGATGCGTTTCTCCAATTCTGCGATTTGCTCTTGCCGGTCCAGAAAAGCCAGTACCTCTGCTTTTTGCGTTTCCTGGTTGCCGGGGACTGGATGCCCGCGCAGCCACCAGTTTGCTTCTCCTAATACTGCGCCTGTCTCCCAGCCGATCCAGTCGAAGCGTAGGCCAGCAATAAGTGGCGAGAGGCGCAGGTTGAATGCCTCTTCAGGGAGCACGCTGGCGGATCTCAAAATCAGGACCAACATGATCAGGAAAAAAACGCGCCGCAGCCGCCATCGCCATGGCCTGGCTTTACGTTTGTTCGCTTTACGTCTCATGACCTCAAGTCCCAAATGTAACTACCTGCTCTTCCTCGGCCCGTCTCGCTCGCGCCAGCCGGCCGGGGAGGTCAGATTAGGCAGGTGTAAGAAGGGCGGGCAATTATCAAATATCAAGTTTGGAAAAAAGTCAAATGGAGGTGCATGATGGACCCACGTGGACACTTTGATCTGACGGGCAAAGTGGCCCTGATCACTGGCGCATCGAAGGGGATTGGTGAGGCGATCGCATCGGCCTTCGCCGAGGCCGGTGCAAAGGTAGTAGTTAGCAGTCGCAAGCAAGCCGCACTGGATGCGGTGGCGGCCAAAATCGAGGAGCGAGGTGGCGAGGCGATGGCTCTCGCTGCCCACACCGGCGAAACCGACGCCATCAACGCGCTGGTGACGCGCTGCGTGGAACGCTTTGGCGGCGTGGATATCGCGGTTAACAACGCCGCGACCAATCCTCATTTCGGCCCGCTCCTCACCGCCGACGAGGGCCAGTGGCAGAAAATCCTCGACGTGAACGTAATTGGCTACTTCCGCGTGGCCAAGGCGGTCGTGCCGGAGATGAAGAAGCGGGGCGGTGGTAAAATCATCAACCTGGCCTCGATTGCCGGGCTCAGGCCGATGTCGGCCATGGGGATATATAGCGTCAGCAAGGCGGCCGTGCTGATGTTGACCCAGACCCTGGCGCAGGAATTGGGACCGCACAACATCCAGGTGAACGCCATTGCACCCGGCGTGATCAAGACCCGCTTCAGCAGCATATTGTGGCAGACAGACTCCATTGCCAAGAGCATCCAGGCCGCCACCCCCATGGGCCGTTTCGGCGAGGTAGACGACCTGACGGCGGCGGCTCTCTACCTGGCCTCGCCTGCCTCGGACTTTATGACCGGCGCGGTGATGCTCATTGACGGCGGGATGAGCGTCGCGGGCACGGCGACGATAGCCAGTACCCCATCACAGGGACTATGATATGATACAGATTACGCCCATGAGGCCGAATCTAACTTATCAAGGTCACTTTGATGGGGCACTAGTGTTTAGGGCTGATTCAGGACGCCGCGCACATCCACAGCGAAAGCACCCTGGCCCTCAGGTAACACGTACAGTGGATT
>JAHELX010000013.1:0-15025 GCA_024643945.1 Anaerolineales bacterium | reverse complement strand
ACCTCCAACTCGGCGATTTCCGGGAAGTCACAGGCCGCCTGCGACAGGCGTAACAGGGCATCCAGGACGGCGTCCCGGTCGGCAGGAGGGGTACCGCGCCAGCCTTTCAGCCGGACCCCGGTGCGGGTGGAGTCGAGCATGCGCTCCGCTTGTGAGTAGGTGAGTGGCGCGATGCCCAGCGCTACGTCGCGTAGGAGTTCCACGTCGACGCCGCCCCTGCCCACCAGGGCCAGCGGTCCAAATTGGGGATCGCGCCGGACGCCGACAATGACTTCCTGACCCCCCGTGAGCATCTTCTGCACCAACACACCCTCGATGGCTGCATCAGGGTAGGCAGCACGGGCCGTCGTGAGGATGCGGTCGAAGGCAGCTCGTACCGCGTCGCCATTGGTCAGGTTGAGGGCCACGCCCCCCACGTCTGATTTGTGGGTGATGTCAGGCGAGACGAGCTTAAGGACTACCGGGTACCCGGCGTCGTCGGCTAGCCGGGCCGCCTCTTCGGCGCTACAAGCCAGCCAGGTTGGCGGTAGTACAACGCCGTAGGCGGCCAGTAGACACGGGAAGTCGCCCCGGTCGAGAGCGGCGCGAGCGGCCTCCCGGTCTGTGCCAGATAGCTCGACAGGTGGTTCGGGAGGTGTGTCAAGCCAGCGCTGGCGAGTCAGCATCGCCGCCAGCGCAGAAGCGGCTCGCTCTGGGAAGGCAAAGTTAGGTACGCGTCGTTGGTGTAAGATGGCCAATGCCTGGTCTACCGAGGCCAGCCCCATAATCGAGGCCAGCACTGGTTTGTGATGCACGGCGGCGGCCTCGGCGATGACCTCGGCCAGGCTGGCGGGCAAAAACCAGTCATTGGGAGCCATGATGACGATCACCGCATCTACGGTGGGGTCTGATAGCAGTGCATCCAGGGCAACAGCGTAAGTGCCAGGTCCCGATCCGGCCAATACGTCTACCGGGTTCTGTACGCTGGCAGCAGCCGGCAGGCGTGGACGCAGGTAGGCCCGAGTTTGCTCGGTCAGGGGGGCCATTCGCAGCTCAGATGCCTCGATGACGTCTACAGCCAAGATCGCTGGCCCACCGGCGTTGGTCAGGACGGCTATCCGATCCCCCTTGGGCAGAGGCTGCCAGGCCAACGCTCTTGCCCAGTCAAAGAGTTCTTCCATAGTGTTGGCGCGCAGCACCCCGCTCTGCCGGAAAGCGGCTTCGTAGGCCTCAGCGCTGCCGGCCAGCGCCCCGGTATGCGAAGCGACCGCTTTGGCCCCGCTGGCACCCTGGCCGGCTTTGAGCATCACCACCGGCTTGCGGCGAGCGGCCTCTGCCGCCGCCTGCATAAAGGCGCGTCCGTCGGTCACACCCTCAATGTAGGCGGTGATGACACGTGTCTGTGGATCGTCGACTAAGGCGGTCAACATCTCCGTCTCGTTCACGTCCGCCTGGTTGCCCAGGCTGACGATGCGGGAAAAGCCCACACCTGCCCCGCGCGCCCAGTCAATGACGGCCGCGCACATCGCCCCCGATTGTGACACGAATCCGATAGCGCCGACTTGGGGCATGCCCACCACAAAGGTGGTGTTGACCGATGCATGGGTATCAATAGTCCCGATGCAATTAGGGCCGACGAGCCGCAGGCCGTGCTTCTGGGCGACGCGGGCCAGTGCTTCTTCACGAGCCTGTCCCTCTGGCCCTGTCTCGCGGAAACCGCCGCTGATAACGATGGCATGTTTGATGCCCCGTCTACCACATTGGTCAAGCATATCGGCCACGACAGGAGCCGGCACCACGACCACGGCCAGGTCGACCGGGTCGGGCACCTCGGCAATAGAGGCATAACAGCGGAGATCCAGGATCTCGCTGGCGACTGGGTTGACTGGATAGATGGGGCCCCGGTAATGATACTCTACCAGGTTGCGGACGACGCCGTAACCCAGCTTGTGCGGATCGCGCGAAGCTCCGATAACCGCCACGCCATTTGGGTTGAAAAATGGGTTGAGCATAGCTATATCTCCAGTACGATTTTGCCGAATTGCTCGCCACGCTCCAGGACTGCCATCGCCTCTATCCCCTGATCCATAGGCACTACCCGGTCAATGACCGGGCGGAAGGTGCCGTTGAAGACCAGGGACATCACGTCCCGAAAGTCCTGTTGGCCACCCATAGTGCTGCCGATGATGCTGATCTGCTTGCCGAAGATAAAGCGGATATCGGTTGAAGCCAGAGGGCCGCTGGTGTTGCCCACGCTGACAACCCGCCCGCCCCGGGTGACGGTGCGCAGGCTATCACTCCAGGTCGCCTGGCCGACATTATCCACGACTACGTCTACGCCCCGCTTGCTGGTCAGCTTGTAGATCGTCTTAGACCACTCGGGGTCTTCATGGTAGTTAAGGACCACATCAGCACCCAGTTCACGCGCTTCTTGCATCTTTTCCTGGCTGCTGGTGGTGGCATACACGTTGCAACCGGCGAATTTGGCGATTTGGATTGCGGCTGTGTTCACACCTCCGCCGGCTCCCAGGATAAGTATGCTCTCCCCGGCTCGGATGCGCGCCTGGTGGATCAACATCCGCCAGGCGGTGAGGAAGACCAGCGAAGCGGCAGCGGCTGTTGCGAATTCCCCGTAGGGAGTGAAGTCCCCATGGTCAGGGATAGGCAGCACATTAGCCGCCGGCACGACGGCATATTCGGCGTGAAAGCCCGGCGCGTGCTCGCCGATAATGTAGTAGCCGGGCGATACGCTGTCGAGCCCGCGCCGGGTATATTCGTCCGTGTAACGATTGACGCCGGGATTGAGGGCGCAGGGGGTTCCTATTTCAATCCCGGTCACCCCCTCGCCCAGGGCCGCCACCACTCCTGCCCCATCTGCACCCATGATATGCGGCATAGTCAGCTTGAGGCCGGGCCAGCCACGCCGCACCCAGATGTCCAGGTGGTTGAGAGCGCTGGCTTTGATTTGAATCAGCACCTCGCCTGGCTTAGGTTCGGGTTGGGGCACCTCGGCGATTTGCACTTTGTCCAGATCTCCGTGTTCGTAGAAAACCAGGGCTTTCATTAATGTGTGCACTCCTTATAGAGTTTGGCCGCTCAAGACCGCTGACCACCAGCCGCAGACCGCCGCCGGGCGTAATGGCGTGATTTTTTTTGCGATCTGCGGACTGTCGACGGCAGTCGACGCTAGCGCAGGCCGAGTTCGTTGCGGGCGATGACCAAGCGTTGGATCTCGCTTGTCCCTTCGTATATTTCGGTAATTTTCGCGTCGCGGAAATAGCGTTCGACAGGTAGTTCCTTGCTGTAGCCCATCCCAGCGTGAATCTGCACTGCCTGGTGGGCACAGAACATGGCGGTCTCGCTGGCGTAGAGTTTGGCGACGGAAGCCTCGGTGGTGAAGCGGGCACCAGTCTCTTTGGCCGCCTCTTTGGCCAGTGCTGCCTGATAAACTAACAGGCGGCTGGCTTCGATGCGGCATTTCATATCGGCAATCTTCCACTGGATGCCCTGGAAATTTCCGATAGGGCCGCCAAACGCCTCACGCTCGCGGGCATATTGCAGGCTGGCCTCGTAGGCCGCTTCGGCGATGCCCAGTGCCTGGGCGGCGATGCCGATGCGCCCGGCATCAAGTACGGCCAAGGCGATCTTGAAGCCCTCGCCTTCTTCACCTAGCCGATTCTCCACAGGGCACCTGTAATCCTCGAAGTGGATTTCGCAGGTGGCACTGGCCCGGATGCCCAGCTTATTTTCTGTACGACCGAGGTTGAAGCCTGGCTTGTCGGTTTCGATGATGAAAGCAGTGATACCCCGATGCTGGCGCTCAGGATCGGTCATAGTGAAGAGGACGATGTATTCGGCGGCTGGCCCGCTGGTGACCCAGCTCTTGGTACCGTTGATGAGGTAATAATCGCCTTCGCGCACGGCGCGGCTTTTCATCGTGGCCGCGTCGGAGCCCGACATGGGTTCAGTGAGAGAATAGGCGCCGATCTTCTGTCCGCTGGCAACCGGCATCACATATTTATGCTTTTGTTCCTCGGTGCCGAATCTGAGGATGCCGTAGCAGAAGAGGGAGTTATTGACTGACATGATAGTGCCGTGCGCGGCATCCACCTTGTTGATCTCTTCCATCGCCAGTACGTAGGCGATGGTGTCCATGCCGGCACCGCCATATTCTTCCGGCACCTCAATGCCCATAAAGCCGAGTCCGCCCATCTTTTTGATGGTCTCGTGGGGAAATTCCCCGGTTTCATCGAAATGGGCGGCTACTTTCGCAATCTCATTTTGGGCGAAATCGCGTGCAGCGTCGCGGATCATCCGGTGCTCTTCGCTGAGTTGCAGATCCATTGTGCTTCCTCCTCTTTGAGTAGGTGAGATTCAACTAAGAATTCAAGAGCGCATATTCAACAGCAGCCACAGCATGAATCTTGGTGGTGTCAAACAATGGAACCTGGCTATCTTCCTCTTGGATCAACAGGCTTATCTCTGTACATCCTAGGATAATGCCCTCGGCTCCATCCGTGACGAGATGTTCCATTATGCTGACATATTGCTCCTTGGAAGGTTGTCTTATTTCGCCCAGGCACAACTCATCGAAAATCACGCGATGAACGATATCTCTTTCCCTATTGGTTGGGATAATGACCTCTAATCCCTGTTTTTCGGTCAATCTCCCCCTATAGAAATCTTCTTCCATCGTAAACCTGGTTCCCAGGAGCCCAATCTTTTCCAGCCCTTGGGCCTTGATCTTTTCAGCCGTTGCGTCTGCAATATGCAATAGCGGGATTTGAATGTGATTCTGGACTTCATCTGCCATCTTATGCATGGTATTGGTGCAAATGATGACAAAATCTGCGCCGCCCCTTTCTACGCGTTGGGCCGCATCAATCATCAGGTCCGTAGCCTCATCCCATTTCCCTTGATGTTGAAGTGCTTCAATTTCAGCAAAATCGACAGAATACATCATACTTTTGGCGGAATGAAGTCCTCCAAGCTTGGCTCTAACCGTTTCGTTTATGATTCGGTAGTACTCGATTGAGGACTCCCAACTCATGCCACCTATGAGACCTATTGTCTTCATCGCTTGCCCCTTATGTTGACGGACGGGTTATCTACTGCCCGAAGGCGAGATCAGCTTCAATGCTCATCGTCACCGCTTCGCCACCGCCCAGGCAGAGGGCCGCAACGCCGGTTTTGAGTCCCCGGTCCGTGAGAGCGTAGATCAGGGTAGTCAACACCCGGGCGCCACTGCACCCAATGGGGTGCCCCAAGGCGATGGCGCCACCATTTACGTTGACTTTATCCCAGTCCAGCTCCAGTTCCTGGTCGTCGGCCAGCATCTGGGCAGCAAAGGCTTCGTTGATCTCGAAGAGGTCTACCTCCTCTTGCTTGAGGCCCGTCCTTTCGTAGAGCTGGCGAATGGCGTGCACCGGCGCGATGAAGAGCCACAGGGGTTCGACGGCAGTCTGCGCGTAGCCAGTGATGCGGGCCAGGGGCTTTACCCCCAGTTCGTCTGCCTTTTTGCGGCTCATAACCACCAGGGCACTGGCCCCATCGGTGAGGCCGGGGGAGTTCCCGGCAGTCACCTTGCCCCCCGCTTTGAAGGCGGGTTTGAGCCGGCCCAGAGCCTCCAGGCTGGTGTCAGGACGCGGTCCTTCGTCGGTCTCAATCAGCCGAGGCGGGCCCTTACGCTGGGGGACTTCCACCGGCACGATTTCGGCCTTGAAGCGGCCGGCCTGGATGGCAGCCACCGCTTTTTGGTGGCTCTTAAGGGCGAACGCGTCCATCTCTTCGCGGGAGATTTCAAATTGATCGGCAATGAACTCGGCCGAGTTGCCCATGTGGTAATCTTCAAAGGCGCACCACAGTCCATCATAGACAACGGCGTCCTTGAGTGTGGCGTCGCCTAGCCGGTAGCCGGTGCGTGCCTGGGGCAGCAGGTAAGGGGCATTGCTCATACTCTCCATGCCGCCGGCTACAATGATGTCGGCGTCGCCGGCCCGGATCATGGCCGCGCCCAGCATCACGGCTTTGAGGCCCGATCCGCAAACCTTGTTGAGTGTGGTAGCGCCAACTTGAGGGGGCAATCCGGCGCCAATGGCTGCCTGGCGGGCCGGCGCCTGGCCCTGACCGGCGGGGACGACGGTACCCATCAATACTTCGTCAATGAGGGTAGGATCGATCCCGGCTCGTTTCACCGCTTCGGCTATAGTAATAGCGCCTAATCGGGGGGCCGGGAGGGACGACAGATTGCCCAAAAACTTGCCCATAGGCGTGCGGCAAGCACTGACGATGACGACATCTTGTGAGTCGTTCATGATGCTCCCTCCTTGGAGATATCTGTGGGCCATTCCACAGTGACCTCTGTTCTATACTGGCCTGCAAAATAATCTGTGAGTTGTAGGGTTGAGTAGGATACAGCGGGGGAGGCATCCCTGGCAAAAGCCCGGCAACCTGCAGATCCCCTCCAGGGAAGAGAGATCTGGTGGATGGAGAAGTCGTGGAGATCAATGGAGACCTGGTGCAGGATGCCTCACCCTCATGTTTCGTTTCTGCCGAAATCCAGGTGCCTTCAGTCCTTATTTTACCAGAACTTGGGGGCTTTGCCTAATAAGAGCCCTCTTGCTTTGGCTTTACCTTGGTAGCAGCCAATGAAAACAGCGGCGGCCTCACCTCAAAGTTGGCAAGGCCGCCGCTGCTGGCGCTGGATATAAGGCTACGGCGACAAATGGCAGGTGTAGTTAGTGCGTCATCGTGTGCATAAATGACTTGTACATCTCATGCTCGTCAATATCCAGCACCACTTGCGCGTTGTCTGGCTCTCGGGTCATGATCTGAAAGATCGCTTGGGCAAATTGGTCTGGGCCAAAATTGGGGTCGAAGAACAATTGGTATACCAAGTTGCTGAGCTCTGCGTCATCGGCGATCATGGGTACCTTCAACTGGCCGAACCCGATGACTGTCTGACCTCGCACCAGGCGCGGCTCCGTTACAACTTTAACCAACCCCGGCTCTGCTGTGCCGAGCGATGGATCCATCGTATAAATGTACGCCGTCACGTCGGGAACGGAAGGTGGCACACCATTAAGGATCTGGGCTTGCAAGTAGGCTTGAAGTGGTCCTGCCACCAGTTTCACCGCATCATCGCCCTTCTTTTGCAGCTTTTCCACATCTTTTTCTGTGAGCGTAAACGTGTCGAATGCGTCGTAGGTAATGAGCGTGATGGGGAGTCCTGCCGACAGTACCTGGCTGGCTGCCTCCGGATCTTGCCAGATGTTGAACTCTGCGACGGGGGTTCGGTTTCCGCCGAACCTGGCCCCTCCCAGAATAATAATCCGCTCAAAGCTCTGTATTCCCTGCGGACACTGATCCAGAGCGTGGGCCAGATTAGTCAGCGGTCCCTCGGCCAGCAATGTTACGTTCGAATGTGCCTGGGTAATCTCGCAGTAGAAAGCGGGTACATCTACATCGCGGCGGATGCGAGGATCATCATTGAGATCGTGCGGATTTTGAAAGCCGACACCCCAAAGGCCATCAGGGCCATGGAGTCCGGCGCCGGTGAAGCTGAGTGGTTGAGCCAGGGGTTCAGCAGCGCCCATCACAACCGGAATATCGGTTTGCCCCAGCGCGTCAAGGAGCGTCAGCAGATTATTGGTGACATTGTCGACAGTGGTGACGCCGGCGACTGTCGTGAATCCAAGCACCTCTAGCGGATACTGGGTCTGGCTGAAAAGCCAGACGATGCCTGCGGCATCATCAACGCCCGTGTCAACGTCGATGACCAGCTTGAGTGGCTCCCCTGCAGCCTGCGCTGTGGGTGGAAGCGCTACCTGCGCCCCTACGCCAAGTGTAGTCACCAAGAGCGCGATAAGGGACAGCAGCGTCCCAAATGTGCGCCATTTGTCTGGGGCTCGTACCCCGCAAGCTTGGTGAGGAGAGTTGATCAGATTGGTATAGGTGGGCATGATACCTCCTTGTCTGGTAAAGTAGTAAACACCAAGACTGGCTATTACACAAAAAGATTGGTGAAGCTGCTCTGAACCTGGTTAATTGTACCATAGAATCAGTCTGCTGTGGGTAAATTTTGCGTAAAAATGGGTAAGCCCGTGTCGAGGGCCGCAGTTGCTGTTGCCCAGGCTATTCATGTCGTATTTATGGTCGAGACTGTGGCAGATGGTCCCAGAACCTGCCCAAAATGAGCTAGTCCAGACCTGACAGGTTTTGAAACCTGTCAGGTCTTCATCCGGCAAGAAACAGGATGTTTCTTAGCAGTTTGGAGGAGTCTCTGTGTCACATCTGCACGAATCGCGAGGAGCGTGCCAATCCTCACAATTGTAACCAACTTGTAACCGCAGTTAGGGGCGAAATGTGTTATAGTTGAACAAGCACACCAGAGTGGTCCCTTTTTGCCCGACGTAAACAGAGTATGTCAGAGTATGGTTGGCTATCGCTGGCGGCTCTCAATTATTGGCTGTCGGCCGTTGGCCACTAGCCGCATATCGGAGTGAGAAGCAGTGGAGTCGAACCTGGCTTCTGCGAATCGCATTCTCATTGTGGATGATGAGCCCACCCTGGTCTTTTTCTTGCGCCGGGGGTTATCGGAAGCGGGCTTGAATTGTGAGGTGGAAGGCGTTGGCTCTGGGGAAGAAGCGCTGGCCAAATTGGCTTTCGACAAATACCGGGTACTGATCACCGATTTGAAAATGCCGGGTATTAGCGGCCTTACCTTAGTGGCCGCAGCCCGGTCCTTACAACCCGCGATCGGCATTATCCTGATGACTGCGTATGGGTCGCGTGAGGTCGAAACTGAAGCCGAGCAACTAACGGTTGATGCTTATCTTACCAAGCCGTTTCAAATAGAGAGATTACGTAACCTGGTTGAAAAGATACTCCACGTGCGGCAGTATCCATCTTCAGAGAATATAGACGGTGCTGAGGGCATCAGTGTCTCGCCTCAAGATCGCTCAACGGTGGAGGTCGAAGTGGAATGAGCGCAACCATACTTTACATCGAGGACAACTTTGATAACCGCCTGCTGGTCAGGCGTGTCCTGGAAGCTGAAGGATACCGGGTGATCGAGGCTGAAGATGGCGTTCAGGGCTTTGATTATCTTCAGTCGGAGACCCCCGACTTGGTGCTGATGGACATCAATCTGCCGGAGGTGGATGGGTATGAAATGACCAAGCGTCTCAAGCAATTACCCTCCATGATGAAGGTCCCCGTGATCGCCATGACGGCCAACGTAATGAAAGGCGACCGCGAAAAGACCATTGCCGCCGGGTGCGATGGGTATATTCCCAAACCCATTGATATTGACGTTCTGCCGGCCCAGATAGCCAGATTTCTGAGGAAGGGCAAATGAGTGATTCCATGACATCTGCCGTAAATAATGAAGAAGGCCTAAAGCAGGAAGGAGCAAACGGCAAAGCAGTGGATCCGCACGACGCCTATGTGCTGGTTGTAGAGGACAACCTGCAAAACCTGGTGCTCATTGCGCGCCTGTTGGCTTTTTTGGGCGTTCGACGCTATGAATGGAAGGCCTCTGGCTGGCAGGTGCTGGAGTTCGCCGACACCATGCCACGGGTCGACCTGGTGTTGATGGACATACACCTGCCCTATGAAGACGGCTACGACGCTTTGCGCAAACTCCGCGCCGATTCCCGTTTTAAACACACGCGGGTAGTCGCCGTCACTGCCGACGCCAACCCTGCTTCAATGGAGAAAGCACGCCAGGCCGGCTTTGATGGATTCCTGGGCAAACCTATTGACCCCGACAAATTTCCTGATCAGATTCGTCGCATTCTACGGGGTGAGAGGATATGGGATTTGGGTTACTGATGGTATCCGGCTAATGGAAGCTTCTGGGTAGAGGGGTGTGTAAAAGATGAGCAATAAGAAAGCTATTCCCTCTTCTGGAGAGGGGCTGGTCAGGTGGGCTCACTTGCAGCGTGGCTTGGGGAGAACCCTGTTGACTTGGTTTCTGTTATTGCCGGTGCTGTCCCTGGTAGTGGCAGGGGTAATTGTCAGCACCATCGCGATTCAGAATGCGCGTCAGGCTGCCCTCGACCGTCTGTCGGCTATTGCAACCTTGAAGCAATCAGAAATTAGTGCGTGGGTTGCGACCCGTCAGGAGGAACTAAACTTCATTGTCTCATCCCCTAATATCCGCTCTAAATTGCTATACGTGTTGGATGCGCCGTCACAGGATCCCCTGGTGGCTGCTACCCAAGATCAATTGCAATCGTATTTTTCCAGCATTGCCTCCAAAGGTAGCGTGTTTGAGGAATTATTCCTCCTGGATGCTTCTGGACGGGTGTTGCTTTCGACCGATCCGAGTCAAATCGGCGCACTGCACGACCAGCAGGCGTATTTTGTGGAGGGACGGGGGGGAGGCTACGTTCAGCCGCCTTCTTATTCCTCCGACACGGCGGCTCCTTCAATGGTGGTGTCGCAGCCGGTGCGAGATTATGCAGGGCGAGTATTGGGCGTATCGGTGGGGCGACTGAATCTTAGCCGGCTTGAGAGTGTGATGGAGGAAGAGGCTGGACTGGGGCAGACAGGCGAAACCTATCTGGTCGACACCGCCAGTCTTCTTGTGACTGTTCCTCGCTCTGGTCAGGAACTCACTCTAGGACAGGAACTTGACTCCGACGGCGTGCAGCGTGGCCTGGCGCTGGCTACGTCCGTGTCTGGGGCGGAGACAGGCTGGGGACAGCGTGTACTGGGCGTTTATCGGTGGATGCCTGAACTTCAGGTAGTGCTCTTGGCCGAGCAAGAGGTAAGCGAAACCCTGGCGTTGACCCGGGGTATTCTCGCCAGCGGCCTGGCCATGTTGCTCGTCGTGGCTGGGGTGGCAGCAACTGTTGCCTTGCTGGTGAGTGGACGCATCACCCGCCCTCTGGTGGGGCTTACCATCACTGCTAACCGGCTGGCTACAGGTGATCTCTCGCACGAAGTGCCCCATACCGGCCGGCAGGACGAAATTGGTACTTTGGCACGGGCCTTCAGCCAGATGAGCCAACAATTGCGTGGTTTGATCGCACGTCTGGAGGAACGGGTCGCAGAACGAACTCGCCAGTGGCAGGAAGCCAACTTCAGGCTCCAGCGGCGAGCCATCCAACTCGAAGCCAGTGGCCAGGTGGCCCGAGCCATCACTTCTATTTTGAATCTGGATGATCTTCTGGCGCAGGTCGTCAATCTCATCTGTGACAGGTTTGGCTTTTACCATGCCGGTATTTTCTTGCTCGACGAGAGTGGTGAATGGGCGGTGTTGCGCCAGGCTACCGGTGACGCGGGGCAGCGCATGCTGTCCAGGAAACACCGGCTGGCGGTAGGCGGTCAATCTATTGTGGGGTGGGTAACAGCCAATCGCCAGCCCCATGTCGCGCTTGACGTAGGCACTGATGCCGTTCACTTCAAGAACCCGGACCTGCCCCATACTCGTTCGGAAATGGCTTTGCCCCTAATCGTGGCCGACCGGCTGCTAGGCGCCCTCGACGTGCAAAGTATCGAAGAAGCCGCTTTTGATGAAGAAGACGTGGCCATCTTGAGCCTGATGGCCGACCAGGTCGCCGTCGCCATCGATAATGCCCTCAAATTCTCTCAAGAAGCGACTATCCTCGAAGCTACCAGCCCCCTTTACCGTGCCAGCCAACACCTTTCTATGGCGACCGATTTCGAGGCTGTGCTGAGAGCTATTGTTGAGCATGTGGCTGGCCCCCACGTGGATCGCTGCGCCATCAACCTTTTCGTTGCCCCAACAGAAGGCCAGGAACTAGGCTGGATGGAGGTGGCTGCTGTGTGGGACCGCGCCGAAGACCCGCCTGACCCACCCGGTACCCGCTATCCTATGGACCGGTTTAAATTGGTAGAATATTTGCGACAGGAGATGGTGGAACCGCTAGTGGTGAACGATTTGCAGGCTGATGTGACCGATAAGCGGCTTGACGACGAGATGTACCGCTTGCTGACTGAAACCTTCCACCTTCGGGCTGCATTAATCCTGCCTCTGGTCTCCGCCGGGCGACCGCTGGGGCTGCTGGTAGTGGCCAGCCGCCAGCCGCACGCCTGGACCGAGGCCGAGCTGCGTACCTTCCGCTCGTTGAGCGACCAAGCCGCCATCGCCGTAGAAAACGCCCGTCTCCTCCAACGTACCCAGACATTGGCGGAGCGCGAGCGTACTCTCAGTCAGATGACTGCCCACTTTACTCGCTTGCTTGACATCGACACTGTACTCCAAACGGCCGTGCGTGAATTAGGACAATTGCCCCACGTGACTGAGGTATCCGTCCATATCGCCCCCTCTGAGGTGCCTTTTCCGGTAAATGGGGGGGAGGAGGGTTGATTATGCCGGTGAATGCGGATGGCCTTGAGCCCGAGGTTGTCTCGACTATGCCGCGCACACTCCAACAGTGGCGCCTGAAGGTGTTGGAGGGTATGCTGCGCGGTATGCTTGTGTTTGGGGCATTTGCCCTGGTGGGTAGCGGCATTATCCCTGCTCTCCAGACTCATCGCATGGACCTGCTAGTTGGCTACCTGGTGGCCTACGTTGCTCTGGTGGTCGTTACTTTCATACCCAGACTTGGTTTTGCTGTGCGGGCTGGGATCCTGATCTTACTTCTTTATGTCTTGGGAGCGATTGACTTCTCAGTGGCCGGGTTGGGCGGTGATGGCCGCATCTTCCTTTTTGCCTTCATTTCTGTAACTGCTGTCCTGCTTGATTTGCGGCACGGAATTGGTGCCCTGATCCTCAGCTTGCTCACCATGGCTGTCGTTGCCTGGCTGCTGGTAACGGGTCAGTGGGAAATTCCCCTCCAAATACAAGCCAACTCTGCCAATCTCACTGACTGGGTCAGTGGAAGCATTGTCCTTCTGCTGCTCAGCACCGGCGTGATCATCTCAATGGCTTATCTGATTAAGGGCTTGGACCATAGCCTGAGCGCCTCACGACAGATTGTCGGGGAATTACAGGAGTACCAGGAGAACTTAGAGCAGTTGGTTAAGGAACGCACAGTCGACCTTGAGCGTCGGGCGGTGCAGCTTCAGGCGGCGGCTGAAGTGGCCCGTGATGCCACTGCTGCGCGCGGGTTGGACGAACTGTTGAACCGGGCAGTCAATCTGGTGCGCGACCGCTTTGGGTTTTACCACGCTGGCCTCTTTCTGGTGGATGGTCGAGGCGAGTATGCCGTCTTGAGGGCTGCCACCGGCGAAGCCGGTCGCCAGATGCTGGAACGTGGACACAAATTGAAAGTAGGTGAAGTAGGCATTGTGGGCTACGTCACTGGGAGCGGCCAACCCCACATTGCCCTTGACATAGGGGCCGATGCCGTGCACTTTGAGAATCCATTGTTGCCAGAAACCCGTTCGGAAATGGCCTTGCCGCTCAAGGTGGGTGAACGGGTCATCGGTGCCCTCGATGTGCAGAGTCCCAAAGAAGCTGCTTTTGACGACAACGACGTGGCGGTGTTGCAGACTATGGCCGATCAGTTGGCGGTGGCGATCCAAAATGCCCGCCTGCTTCGCGAGATGCAGCAGACCGTGCGCGAGTTGGAGGCAGCCTACGGGCGTTACACTCAGGAGTCGTGGCATACCTTTGTTCAAAGCTCTGGACGTTCCCACGGCTATCGTTACCGGAAGTCGGACGTTGAGCCGGTTACAGGGCAACATCCAGAAGCCTATGAAGCCTCACGCGGGGGCCAGACTGTCCTTACCTCCATTCCCCGAAGCGAATCCACAGATAACCCAGCAGGAAATGGCGATGGGAGTGAGGGTAGTGCCAGTGCCCCCTGGCCCCCTGGCGCGAGCCAGGGCGGGCTGGCTGTGCCCCTGAAATTGCGAGATCAAGTGATAGGGGTAGTCAACCTGCGCTTTGAAGACGAGTCCATTTCGCCCGATACGGTCTCGCTGGTAGAGGAGGCTGCCGACCGCCTGGCCTTGGTGTTGGAGAATGCCCGGCTGGTGCAAGAGGCGCAAGGTTTGGCCTTGCGCGAGCAGCAGATCAACCTCATCTCGGCCCGTGCTCGAAGCTCGATGAATTTGGAGGCCATCTTGCAGAACACCGTCCGCGAGCTTGGCAAAGCGTTAGGCACCTCGCGCGCTTTCATCCAGCTTGGCTTTGAAGAAGAGCGTTATTAGAGAGGACCACCTATGGCTCGACAAGACATTCGTTCCATTCAAAGAGACTCACTGGTTCGCTCAGGATTTGTACTGATTTTGAGCTTGAGCCTCAGCGTCGGGCTGGTTGCCTGCGGGCTACAACAGCCAGAGCAGCAGTCCGAGATCCGGGTTGGTGTCATTGCTCCTCTTAGCGGTGATATTTCCAACGTCGGGCAATCTACCGTGGAGGCGGCTCAACTGGCTGTGCAGGAGGTGAACGACGCTGGCGGGCTTGATGTTGGGGGGCGGAAGCAAAACGTGGTCCTGGTTATCGAAGATAACCAGGACAAGGCTGAGTTTGCTGTGAGCGCTGCCCAAAAGCTCATCAATCAGGAAAACGTAGTGGCGATTGTGGGGCCTCAAGCAAGCCGGAATGCCATCCCTGCCGCCAACGTGGCGGAGAACGCCCACATCCCGCTGATCAGCCCCTGGTCGACTAACCCCGAGACCACGGCCGGTAAACAGTACGTCTTTCGGGTCGCCTTTATTGATCCCTTCCAGGGGCGGGTGATGGCTCGCTTTGCTATCGAGGAGCTCGGCGCTCAAAAGGCTGCCGTGCTCTATGACGTGGCCAGTGCCTACAATAAGGGTATCGCGGAGATATTCAAACAGGTGTTCGAAGAGGCGGGTGGCCAGGTGGTAGCCTTTGAGTCATACACCACCGGTGAACAAGATTTTACTCCCCAACTGGAACACATCCGGGATAGTGGGGCCGAAGTGCTCTTCTTGCCTAACTACTACAACGAGGTCCCCTTGCAAACAAAGCAGGCTCGCGAGATGGGGATCGATATACCTCTCATCGGCAGCGACTCGTGGGGGGGACTGGAACCGGCTGACCGCCAGGAATTGGATGGGGCGTTCTTTAGCACTCACTACGCCCCCGACATCGCCAACC